>CAYSHS010000044.1:0-14921 GCA_964430845.1 uncultured Pirellulales bacterium
TGTACTGCCAGCTTGCAGCGAAACAAACGTCATTGAAAAGACAGCCGCAATAAGAAGCATGACCCATGGCCAGTTGCGGAACAACTCGCCCAGTTCCTCTATAACATTTGTCTTCTGTTTTGGTGGAGGTGCGACACGTTCCCTAACTGTCGCAAACGTTATCCAGAACATTACCACTGATATAACTGCAAAAAGCGCCATAGTCAACTGGAAGCCTCGAGTTTCGTTGTCACCTCCAAGAGACTTTACGAGAGGTCGAACGAACAGCGATATTAGTAATCCACCTGCAAATGCGCCCACAAAACGGTAGCTCGATAAGACAGATCGCGTACGAGATGAAGGACTAATTACGCCAAGCAGTGAAGAGTAGGGGACGTTGATAACCGAGTACATCGTCAGCATTAACGCGTAGGTAATGAATGCGTAAGCAATTTTGCCGTTAGTACTCAGAACAGGGCCGAGAAACATAAGATAACCGAAGATGCCGTAAGGGATCGCGCCAAAGAGGATGAATGGACGAAATTTACCCCAGCGTGTATTTGTGCGGTCAGCAATCAAGCCCATAATTGGATCTGTGAAAGCGCCGATAAGAGCGACAACCGGCATCATCCACAATAGTGCATTTTCTGGAATGCCCCAGACGCTTACATAGTAGTAGGGGAGAAAAATGGCGAAGAACTTGAAAAAGAAATTCGAGGCGGTGTCGCCCATGGCGTAACCGACATATTCACTCGTCTTAAGACGTTCACCGGCGGCTGGTTGTGAAACGGATGAACTCATATTTGTATCTCCTTATTAAACCTTTGTTATATAAGTTTCCAGAGTATATTGAAGCTAAAAAATATAATAACCTTATAAAAACTGTTTGAAAAACAAAAAATGTTATTTTTTTGTTAAAAATAACATTTTAATTTTAATCATATCGATATTTGAATATCTTTCGAAAGGCACGCAAATTACAATTTGTTTATTCTTTATTAAGAACTGATAATAATAATGCGAGAGTCTCTCTGCCGCATTGTGGCAATTTTGAAAAAAGTTGAAAAAAAGTTAAAAAAATGTTGACAGGGCAAAATCGCTTTATTACCATCACGGTTCTTAATTTGTGATTGAAAGTACATGCACATATAGAAATACATGCTTTTTTCACAGAATTTTCAGGAAAGTGCCAAGGAGTCGAGTTTTTCCTGCAATTTTTACGTTAATACCGTGTTTCTGATATTTATGAATAGCAAGAAACTATCGGTGTAAAATTAAGATAAACATTTTATTAAGAGTTTTATAGGATATATTGCAGTATTGATGGAGAATAAGGATTTTTGTGACATAATAGCGGTAATTTTATTTACCTGGAACAACCAGTCATGAGATACTATAAAATACCGGATGAAACTATTCGGCGATTGCCTTTGTATTGGCGGGCTATTAATCTGATGTCCGATAAAGGACAAAAGCGCGCCAGCAGCCAGATACTGGCGGATAATACAAATATAAATCCATGGCAGATAAGAAAGGACTTGTCCTATTTTGGTGCATTCGGTACTCGCGGGGTGGGATACGATACAAGAAAACTTTTAGACAAAATCAGCAGTATTCTCAGGCTTAATGATACTCAAAAAGCGGCACTCGTGGGAGTTGGAAATCTCGGCATAGCTCTTCTGAAGTATCCCGGTTTTAAATTATATGGCTTCGATATCATTGCAGCTTTCGATAAGAATCGTCAGAAAATCGGTAAGACTGTAAATAATGTGACTGTCGAGAATATTTCACGATTGAAAAGGCTTAAAAACAGCGAAATTTATATTGGAATAATTGCCGTGCCCTGGATTGAGGCTCAGGATATTGCCGGAAAACTGATTGATGCCGGTGTTTGTGGTATATTGAATTTCGCACCTGTTACTTTAAAAGTTCCGAAAAAAGTTACAATTATAAACATCGATATTGCGCTGGACCTTGCGCGATTACCGTACTATATGCCTGCAAGGCCGGCGGGAAGAAGACTCGTTAATAAATAGAACAGAGAATTAAGGTTGAGAAAGGAATAATTATGGCAGCAAACAATTTTTTGACACCCCCTGAATTGGCACAGTCGTTTGTAGGAGTTGGCGTGGGGAAAGCATGTCTTCCAATCAGAAAAATGATTTTATTAGGCATCCTGGCCGGTGTATATATCGGTTTCGCCGCTCATCTTGCTACGACAGTTGCAACAGGCTGGACAATCGGGGGACAGCCGGCACTTTTCGGATTGCAAAAATTCTTTATTGGTGCAGTCTTTAGCGTAGGTCTTATGCTTGTAATTATACCAGGCTCTGAACTTTTTACAGGTAACAACCTTATGACTGTCGCATTATGTCACGGCAAGCTGAGCTTCGGCGGCATATTGCGAAACTGGATACCTGTTTATTTATCAAACCTTGTCGGCTCGATTATTTTGGCATGGATGATTGCTTCAGCATCGGGTCTTTTAAACGGCAACGTAGGAGGCACAGCGATTAATATTGCTCTTGGAAAAGTTGCAGCCGCTGATGGACATAACTTCGCATTCTTTTTTAGAGCTATCGGATGTAATTTCCTTGTTTGTCTGGCTGTTATGATGGCAATAGCAGCAAAGGATATAACCGGAAAAATATGGGGAATTTTCTTTCCGATTATGGCCTTTGTAACCTCCGGATTCGAGCACTGCGTTGCGAATATGTACTTCATCCCGGCAGGTATTTTCGCAAAGGCTTTTCCTGCAGCAGTAGAAGCTTCGGGAAAAACTCCGGAACAATTGGCAGGACTAAACTGGGGTACGATGTGGTCAAATAACCTTGTAGCAGTAACCCTCGGTAACATAGTTGGCGGCGCAATTTTTGTCGGAGTTGTGTATTATTTCCTCTATGTACGCGGCACAGAAACTGGTGAAGCTAAATAATATCTTACTCGATAACAAATAGAAAGGGCGCGACTATAATGAATACTTCGACTGTTTCGGGAACTGGTAAACATGAATGTAAAGGAAAGTTATATCAGCCTTTCTTTTGCAAAATAGAATCTGTTAAGGATTTGACATGTACGGAAAAGCTCTTCCGCTTCGTTAAGGACAACGGTGAGCCGTTCGGTCACAGGCCGGGCCAGTTTATGCAGGTATCTATTACAGGCATAGGCGAAGCACCGATTTCTGTCTCATCGTCGCCGACTCGCGGTGACTATCTTGAGATGGGCGTTCGCAGGACAGGTACTTTAACCAATGCCATGCACAGCCTCAAAGCCGGTGACATAATAGGTATGCGCGGCGCATTCGGAACTTTTTTCGACACGGATGCAATTAAAGGCAGAGACTTACTTCTGATTTCAGGTGGCTGCGGCCTGGCTCCGATGCGTGCACTGATTCAATTCATCGAAGACAGCAGGGACGATTACGGCAAGGTGACAGTACTTTACGGAGCCAAGTCACCGGAAGATATTTTATATAAAAATGAGTTAAAACAGTGGCAAGCCTCGGATATGCTCGAATGCAGTGTTACTGTGGACAATGTCCCTGAAGGCACGTGCTGGGACGCTGATGTCGGATTAATTACAAAATTGATTCCGCCTCTCAAGATTGATAAAGATAAAACAACAGCAGTAATTGTAGGCCCACCGATTATGTATAAGTACGTAATCACAGAGCTTTACGCAAAAGGTTTGACGGACAAAGATATCATAGTGTCCCTTGAGAGGTACATGAAATGCGGCGTCGGCAAGTGCGGGCATTGCACGATTGACAATCTTTACTGTTGTATTGACGGCCCTGTTTTTACGCTCGACCAGGTTGCCAGCTTGAAAGGTGCGATATGAAAAAAATTCTGACTACATGCCCATATTGCGGCACAGGATGTACGTACTATCTTGTTATAGGCGATGACGACACTTTACTGGGAGTCGAGCCAAGCAGCGAGCATGTCGTTGCTAAGGGTCAATTATGTGTAAAGGGGTGGAATGCATATCATTTCGTTAATCATCCCGACAGATTGACAAAGCCGATGATTCGCAGGAACGGGAAAATGGAGCCTGCGTCATGGGACGAGGCTCTTGAGCTTGTAGTAAGCAAATTAAAGGACACGCAGAAAAACTATGGTAATGACTCGGTCGCTTTTTTCTCTTCCGCCAAGACAACGAACGAAGAAAACTATCTTATGATGAAACTTGCCAGGGCGGTATTCAAAACGAACAATGTTGACCATTGTGCCAGGCTGTGTCACTCCTCGACTGTTCTCGGACTTGCGGCAACATTCGGGTCCGGCGCGATGACAAATTCCATTTCCTGTATGGAGAAGTCAGACTGTATCTTAGTCACAGGCTCCAACACTACCGAGCAGCATCCTTTGATTGGCTCGCGAATTATTGAAAATGTGACTAAAAGAGGAGCCAGGCTCATAGTCGCGGATAATCGCAGAATTCGCCTGGCGAAACTGGCGGATATTCACGTTCGCTGGAAAAACGGTACTGACGTGGCTTTTCTTAACGGGATAATGAATGTAATTATTTCCGAAGGTCTGGAAGATAAGGAGTTCGTGAAAAATCGAACGGAAAATTACGAGGAGCTGAAAAAAATAGTTGCGGAATATCCGCCTGAAAAAGCGGCTGAAATCTGCGGTATTACACCCGAAGAGATTATCAAAGTCGCAAGAATGTTCGCGGCAGCCGAAAGAGCTATGATTGTATATTCGATGGGAATTACCCAGCATACCCACGGCGTCGATAATGTCAAAAGCTGTGCAAATCTTGCAATGCTTACAGGCAACGTCGGCAGGCCCGGAACGGGAGTGAATCCTCTTCGCGGCCAGAACAACGTCCAGGGTGCATGTGATATGGGTGCGCTGCCCAATGTCTACTCCGGGTATCAGAAAGTCACTGAGCCTGATATAAGAAGGAAGTTCGAGAAAGCATGGAATGTAGAAAACCTTCCCGGTGAAGTGGGATACACTGTAACAACCGCGATTGATGCGGCGGCGGATGGAAAGCTCAAGGCATTATATATAATGGGTGAAAATCCCATGATGTCAGATCCTGACCAGAATCATGTCCGCAAGGCGCTGGAAAAGCTGGATTTTATCGTGGTTCAGGATATTTTCCCGACACCAACCACCGAATATGCAGATGTGATACTGCCTGCCGGCTCCTATGCTGAAAAAGACGGCACATTCACTTCGACTGAGAGAAGAGTCCAGCGTGTTCGTAAGGCAATTGAGCCGATTGGCCAGAGCAGAGCCGACTGGGAAATACTCTGTGATGTCGCACAAAGGGCAGGCTATGACGGAATGCAATATAAATCAGTTTCTGAGATTATGGATGAGATAGCGGCAGTGACGCCGATTTATGGAGGAATATCTTTTGAGCGTATCGACCAGGTTGGTTTGCAATGGCCTTGTCCTGACAAAGAGCACTCTGGCACTCCTGTTCTGCACTCGGTTAAATTCTCGCGAGGACTGGGTCTCTTTAGTCCCGCTCAGTATCGTCCGTCAGCAGAGCTGCCTGACGAGGAATATCCTTTTGTGCTCTCGACCGGCAGGTGTTATTTCCATTTTCACACAGGGACAATGACAAGACGTTCTCGAGTGCTTGACCGCGAGGAGCGTTTTCCATATATTGAAATCAATCCGGAAGATGCAAAAGAGCTGAGAATTAAAGACCGTTTTTGGGTTTATGTAACAACAAGACGAGGCGAAGTAAAAGCTATGGCCCGTGTGACTGATGTGGCAAAAAAAGGTGTTTTGTTTATGCCTTTTCACTTCGAGGAAGGACCCGCAAATCTGCTGACTATAAACGCTTTGGACCCTGTCGCAAAAATTCCCGAATATAAAGTATGTGCTGCAAAAATAAGGAGCGCTTAATGAAAACACTGACAATACAACAAGTGGAATCTTTTTTACGATCAATGGAATCGGACTATGAAGTACGTGTGCCAATCAGACTTTATGATGGTACAAGGTCATTGGGTCGGCTCGATGAAGGTTCTTTAGCAATCGCAGGTGGCCGCATACCAAAAAAAATAACTAATGTATTCTATCCTCAGATGGAAACAGTTTTAGCTGCCGACTCAGGGAATACTGAGCTTTCGAGACCGTTGTTTGTTGTCGGTTTTACTGCACAGGATGCGGACTGTTTAAAATTTATCGACCGTTTTTATAGAGAAAATTATCGTGATGATATTTATTTCAATAAACGTGATGGGGCGGTGGTTGTTTGTGTATCAGGCAAGTGCGGCGTCAATGGTGAATTTTTAAAAATTGCAGGCGGAAACTGTGACATCGAGTTGATTTGCGATGGTCAAAATTACCTGTTAGCGGCATATACAGAAGCAGGCAAAGCTGTAGCCAGGAAAGCCAAAGGAACTGAAACAAATAATGATTTAATGCAGAAGCTGCAAAAAGAATCCGATGCGTTGCCTAATGATGACCTTGAGCTTATCCAAAAAGCCTCGAAGCTCCTGCTCGAAGAAAAAGTGCCCGATGAATTCTGGGTGGGCATCTCACAGCGTTGTATTGCATGTACGTCCTGCAACCTGGCTTGCCCGACCTGCACGTGCTTCGATGTTTTCGACCGTGAATCGGATGGCAGGGTGAATCGCTGGCGATTATGGGATTCCTGCCAGCTTGATGGTTTCATGCGTGAAGCAAGCGGCCATAACCCGATGGGCACTGAAAATCTCAGGACACGCCGGAGAATACATCATAAATTGGCGGCTGATCCCACTCGCTGGGGACAGATAACATGTATGCTTTGCGGCAGATGTGATGACGTTTGCCCGACTGGAATAGGTATAAAGTCTGTTTGCAGGGAAATGGTTGATAAATACGGGTCATCATGATAGCAGAATTTAAGAAAAAATCTATCGCTGGAGCAATATTGGCAGGTGGTAATGCCGGCCGCTTAGGCGGAATTGCTAAAGGTACAATTGAGCTTGGCAATGGCGTTTGTATCATCGAGAAGATGATAAAAGAGTTTTGCCAGGCAGGTATAAGTGATATAGTAATTATAGCTAATGATTCGGGTCCGTATCGAAATTGCGGTGTAAATATCATTCCTGACATCAGAACAGGTTTCGGACCTGTCGGGGGTATCGAAGCCGCTCTTGTGCATTTTGAAGGAAAGTCTGATGCGGTTATGTTTGTTCCGTGTGATATGCCAAATATAACTGCAAAGGAATTACTGGTTTTGAAAGAGGCTTTCGTTGAAACGAATAATCCTGTCGTTTTTTCTCGAACTACAGGATTTTTTTGGCATCCGTTATGCGTAGTTGTGCATAACGGCTTGAGAGAACAAATCTCTTTTGCTATTGACCAGGGTCAGCGAAAAATTCGAGACCTGTGGAAGCAATTTAATGCTGAAGATGTACAGTTTTCTGATGCTGATGCTTTTTTGAATATAAATGATTTCTCAGATATGGAGAGTTGGCAAAGGGTGCTGAAGTGAAAAAACGAATTTACGTTGAAATTCCGCTGAAAGACAAGCTCCTGGAATTCATTAGCGACGAAAATATCGATGTGGAAATTGTCACCGGCCAGCCTTGTGACATAAAAGTCATTCGAAGCGATGAGCGCATAGAAAGCGATTTGGATACGATTTATTCGGGAGGCTGGATTGCCTGTGAGGTGGCGCGAAGTATAGCGAAAAAAATAAATATTTCATTGAGTCAGATGGGAGCTTTGATGAATCGTCTGGATGTGAAAATTAGAAAATGCTCTCTGGGATGTTTCAAATGAGCATGATCTGGGTTATCTGCGGTGCAGGACGAAGCGTCGGAAAGACAACAATTGCTTTGCGGTTGTGTGAGGTATTGACTGACAGCATCTATGCAAAGTGTGGACATGGAAATGCAAAGCCAGAAAAAGAGGGCAATTTCTTCAACAATATTGAGAATTTGAAATCCTTTATAAAAACCGCTTCAGTATCACATAAGCATATAATCATTGAATCTAATGCTCTTGCAAAATCGGACCATAAAGACATTATTATATTTATTGACGGAATCGAGGGAAAAACTGATTTTCGCAAAGATACGGAACAACTTCGAAAAAAAGCGAATATTATTATCAGCCGGGATTCGAATTTGATAGACTGGAAAAAAGTTGTTTCGTCTGAAATCAGTTCAAAGAGCATTAGTAATGCGATTTGTGATTTACTGCTTGACCAGAAACGATTTCTTTTCGGCTCGATGCCTGCCGTGCGAAGCAAGGTGTGGTTTGAGGCTTCAGGTGCTCATATTTTCGGAAGCGGCTTAGCCATGCTCCTGGAAAATGTTAATCTTTCAGGAACTTTACAGGAAGCAGCCAAAGCTTCTGATATGAGCTATCGATACGCATGGAATCTTATACGCAGGGCTGAACATCATTTCGGCAAGGTGCTTATCAATCGCCATGCCGGAGGCCAATTTGGAGGAAGCTCGAATCTATCATCAGAAGGTTTACGTATGCTTGAGGTTTTCAGGAAGCTCAATGATGAGGTTGCAGCTTTTACAGACGAAAAATTTACAGAATTTTATACCGGATAAAAAATGATGAAAGAAAATTCAGAAATGATTTTACTTACTGAAGCGCTTGACATAGTCGAACAGAAATTGTCTGGTATAGCTTTACCTGCAGAAATCGTACCCGTAAGAAATGCTGTTGGTCGAGTTATAGCTGAAGACCAGGTAGCGCGAATTGACGTGCCGTCTTTTAATAAATCCGCGATGGATGGTTATGCAATCGGCGCCGGAGATGAGCTGGAAGAATACACTATAATAGAAACTGTCCCCGCAGGCGGTGTTCCCAAAAAGAAGCTTAGCGGCGGCACAGCAATAAAGGTTATGACCGGCGCACCTGTACCTGATGGTACAGCGAAGGTTATTATGATTGAGCAGACCCGAATGATTGATGGGAAAATCCGAATTCTCTCCCGTACGAACGAGATAAATATTTGTCCGAAAGGTCAGGATGTTCATTCAGGAGAAATAGTTCTGCGTGCACCGGCGATACTTGGCGCACTGGAAATTGCCAATCTTATTTCCGTTGGTATTACAAATGTTAAAGTTACCAGGCCTGTGCGAGTTGCGATTCTTGCAACAGGTAATGAAATTGTGGATATTCCTGAATATATTCAGCCCGGCAAAATTATGAACTCGAACAGCCCGATGCTCGAATGTCTTAGCAAAAAATATTTACTTGAAATAGCTTCGAGCAGAATTGTCCCCGACAATCGTGACGCAACTGTTTCGGCGCTTCGCAAAGCTCTTGACTCAGCGGATATAATAGTTCTTTCAGGAGGCGTATCAGTTGGTGACTATGATTATGTGGCTGAAGCGATAGACCTGGCGGGAATGAATTTGCATTTTAACCGTATAGCAGTCAAGCCGGGCAAGCCGATGACTTTTGCCTCATCGAACGAAAAAGTCGTTTTCGGCCTGCCCGGCAATCCTGTTGCAGTTTTCCTTATGTTTCATATTTTCGTATTGTATGCAGCCAGACTTTTGATGGGAATAAAAGCTGGTATGCGTTATGTCAATCTGCCTCTTGCCGGTAATTTTAATCGCTGCAATGCGGAACGCATGGCATTTCTGCCCTGCAAATTGACAAAGGACGGATTATTAGAGCAGGTCGAATACCACGGCACTGCTCATCTGCACGCTCTTTTGGACTGCGATGGTTTCTTTGCTGTTCCAAAAGATGTCATGGAGATTAAATCGGGAGAAAAGGTAAGTTACCTTAGTATAAAGGATGGCTTTGCATGATAGACGGATTCGGCAGAATAATTAATTACCTGAGAATCTCGGTAACCGACCGATGCAATTTGCGCTGCCGCTATTGTATGCCCGAAGATGGAATCAAGCTGCTTCAACACAGTGGCATTATGTCGTTCGAGGAAATTATCGAAGTGACCAGGACTGCTGTATCAATGGGAATTACGAAAGTAAAGCTGACAGGCGGAGAGCCTCTTGTGCGAAAAGGGATAGTAAAGCTGGTTGAATTTATTGCGGCTGTCAAAGGTATCGAGGACTTCGGTATGACCACTAACGGAACATTATTGGCTCAATATGCACGAGATTTAGCTGATGCAGGCTTAAAAAGAGTTAATATCAGTTTGGATACGATTAATGCCAACAGATATAAGGAGCTGACCCGCTGCGGCTGTCTCGATGATGTTTTTAAAGGTATCGAAGCAGCACAGAAGGCAGGATTCTATCCGATAAAATTAAACTGTGTTGTCGGAGAATTTTCAAACGCGTCTGATGTACAGGACGTTAAGGAATTTGGTAAATCAAATGGTCTGGAAGTAAGAATTATCAGGCAGATGTGTTTTGAGACAGGATATTTTTCAGTAGTCGAAGGCGGCAGCGGCGGAGATTGTGCTCACTGCTCCAGGCTTCGTTTGTCGAGCGATGGAAGAATCCATCCGTGCCTGTTTTCGGATATTTCCTTTGACGTTCGCCGGTTAGGTGCAAAAAGCGCACTCGAACAGGCGGCTGCCCACAAACCCGAAGCAGGCGGGCCATGCACAAAGAACCTGATGCACAGGATAGGAGGCTAAAAATGGAATATTTTTCTCACGTTGATAATCAGGGTAAAGCTAATATGGTCGATATTGGAAATAAAAAAATCCAAAAAAGGCGCGCTCGAGCAACAGGAACTGTTCTTTTGGCTAAAGAAACACTGAATTTGATAAAGGAAAACAGAAACAAAAAAGGAGACGTTCTTACAGTGGCGCAGATAGCAGGCATACAAGCCGCCAAGCACACTGCTTCGCTTATTCCGCTTTGTCACCCGCTCACGTTGGATAAGATTGATGTGAAAATGGAGATCACAGGACAAGGTGTCACCGTCAATAGTGAGGTTTGCTGTATCGGCAGGACGGGTGTGGAAATGGAGGCATTAGCAGCAGTCAGTATTTCACTGCTTACTGTTTATGATATGTGCAAGGCAGTAGATAAAAATATGCAAATCGGCGAAATAAAACTTTTGGAAAAGGTTAAGGAAGATGTCGAATAAAGGCAAAGTAATTTCAGTGAACATCTCCATGGAAAAGGGCACAATCAAAAAGCCTGTCCCGGAAATCCTGATATATAAAAACGGGATTATCAACGACGCTCATGCAGGCGCCTGGCACAGGCAGGTGAGCCTGCTTTCTCAGGAAGATATCGAATTATTTGCCAAAGCAATCGACAGAGAAATCGCACCAGGCGAGTTTGCAGAAAATATCACAGTTGCAGGCATGGATTTGAATAAGGCGTTTATTTTAGACAGGTTCCGAATAAATGAAGCTGAGCTTGAAGTTACGCAAATAGGCAAGGAATGTCACGGTGATTCCTGTGCTGTTTTTCAGCAGACCGGTAAATGTGTCATGCCTAAAAAAGGCATCTTTTGTAGAGTTGTTAAGCCCGGCAAAATCAAACCGGGCGCCGAAGCTGAATATTTTCCGAAACTTCTAAAGTTCATGGTTATTACATTAAGCGACAGAGCTTTTGCAGGCGAATATGAAGACAGGTCAGGCCCTCGCGCGAAACAAATTCTTCAGGAATATTTTGCAGACAAAAAATGGCACTGTCAGTTTAATAACGTTTTACTTGCCGACGATGCCGATAAGCTGCGTGAAGTGCTAAGCAAAGCTATTCAAGAGGAAGCTGATATAGTCTTCACTCTTGGCTCGACAGGTGTTGGGCAGAGAGATATCGCACCTGAAACAATAGCCGCTGTTTGCGATAAAACAATTCCGGGTATAATGGAAAATATCCGCATAAAATACGGAAAAGACAAACCTTCTGCATTGCTCAGCAGAAGCATCGCGGCTGTAGCGGGAAAAACTCAAATATATGCCTTGCCGGGAAGCGTAAGGGCAGTCGAAGAATACTTAATTGAAATATTAAAAACACTGGAACATGCAATTTATATGATACATGGTCTGGACATTCATTGAAAGTTATCGATGATGAAACAGGTTACTGAAATTCATGACAATTTGGAACAAGCGGTTTGCTCAAAAGAAATATTTCGTTTTTCTTCTTCTGCGACCGAACAAATACCGGACAAAATTGTCATCGAGCAGCCTGTAACAATCATGATAGATAAGGTAGGAAGTTTTACTGTTATGGCGACACCATCGGATATCAAGGCTCTTGCAGTTGGTTTTGTATATTCCGAAGGCTTGATAGATAGTATAGATGATGTTGTTGAAATTTCGACAAAGCCTGAGTTACCGAATGTTGTGGGCATTCAGGTACACGACCCATCGCGAATAGGAGTCAGACGAAATATGATTATTGCCAGCTCGTGCGGCATGTGCGGGACACGAAATATCGGTAAGATGCTGTTGGAAATGCCTGCTTGTGAGACGTCATTAGAAATAAAAAGCGGCCTGCTTATAGAAGTTACCGGGCGATTAAAATCGATGCAGCAAATATTCCAGGTTACAGGCGGAACTCACGCCGCGGGAACTTTCGATTCTTCGGGTAAAATTATCACTTTTGCAGAAGACCTGGGCAGGCATAACGCTCTCGATAAAGCTATTGGAAAAAGTATTTTGAACAGGCTGCCAATGAAAGGCTGTGCAGTCGCATTGTCGGGCAGGGTCAGCCTGGAAATGATTACCAAGACTGCCCGTGCAGGAATCGAATTAATTGCTGCTGTTTCGGCGCCGACTTCTCTGGCTGTCGAAGCCGCGGAAAAATGGAACGTTACATTGTGTGGTTTTGTCCGCTCGGACAAATTGAACGTTTATACACATTCAAAAAGAGTTAAGTAATTAGATGGAAAGGAGCTTAAGATGAAAATGTTGAGAAAAATGATGTTATTGATTAGCCTTACGGCCGTTGTTACTCCGGCAAGTCGATTGATGGCGAGCAGTTATGTCCCCTGGGACGAGCTTACACAGGATAGCTGGATAGATTTTTTTGACGGAGTCGATCCTCTTATTTATCCTGCAAATGCCCTGGATGCAAACGATATAGATTTCAGCTACCCAATCGCTTTTTCGCAGGCCGGAGGTGGTGACAAGGCAAAAGGTATGAATGCGCTGAAATTCGTACACGGCGGCAGAACCGAAGGAGATTTGGTATCGAGTGACCATATCGGCAGCTTCGGAATAAAGAATACCGGTGACACAAACACGTTTACAACCATGCTTGTGGTTGTTGCTGTTGAAGCAAATTCTCTGGAAAATGACTTCTCCATGAATATAGGCGTTCAGGGACAGAAACTTTATGCACTTGATGTGAACGACTTTTGCTATTACGATAATCCTTTCGGCAGGCCAAGCGGATATTACTCAATTACCGACCCGAACAACGAGCCTCTCACTTATGCCTTCGACAAGGGAATGGTCACTGTTTATGGGCTTAGCGGCATGTCACCTCTGGCCCCCGGTGAAAGTGTTTATGTAGATTACGCATTTGATTATCTTCCAGGCCCGGCGGTTTTCAGTGTTTATGGTTTTATCGGAACAGACCCGATGCCGACTATTTATCATACGAATAAGGCTTTCCTGGATAAGAATGATCCTGGAGGTAAAAAAAACACAATCTCCACTTTCGCCGTTACTGTCAAAGGCGATTTAAATGGAGATTTGAATGTCGATATATATGACCTGGCAATCCTGGTTAATAACTGGACTGCTGATGTGACACAATAACAAGATGGATGTTCGTAATAACAAACTCAGTGCTTTTAGTCTTGTTGAACTGCTGGTTACCATCGGCATAATCAGCTTCCTGCTTTCTATTATCGTACCGGCGCTGGGGCGAGCGAGGGACCAGTCCAATTTGATTATTTGCAGAAGCCGCCTGAGAAACCTGGTGATGGGCTGCCTGATGTATTCCGGTGAGCATGATTCGAGACTTCCACTCGATAAAAAGATGGATAATCCTCACCTGGATTTAATAAATATGCTCAGTAGTGGTGATTATATTAATTCGATGGAATGTTACTACTGCCCCAGCGCTGCCGACGACGATAGCTGTCTTAGCCGGCAAAACTTCGAGGCAGGTAATATAAGCTATTTTTACTTCAGCTTCACCGACAGGCCGGCCAATCGATATTTAAGTAATTTTTTTCTAAAAAGCATGCCCTGGCCCCGAATTCTCCGTGATACCATGTCACCGAATAGCTGGGTCTTGAGCGACAGTTGGTTCAGCAATATGCCTACTGCTCATTGCTGGTACAAGAAGGGTGTAAATTACACTACCTTAGATTGTTCTGTGCAAATGGTAAAAGAAAGTCCGAGAGAAGTTTTCAAATAAGGTTAGATTGTGAGAGAAATCTTAATAGGAATTGACGATACTGATAACCCGACAAGCCCCGGGACAGGCAGGCTCGCACGGGACCTCTGCCGGGAGCTTGTAAAAAGAGGATTGAAATCGTTAGGAGTGACAAGACATCAGTTTCTTGTTGACAGCTCGATTCCATATACATCGCACAACAGCGGAGCGTGTATCGCAGTAGAAAGTAACGATGTTCAGGAAGCATGTTTTGCCTTTGATTATATAGCCTCTGTATCGGCAAAAGGCTCTGACCCGGGAGTTTGTATCGCATTTAGTGATGAGGTTTCCGAAGAGGTCTTTAATTTTGGGAAAGCCGCACAGGAAAAGATTTTGCCGGTTGAGCTGTCTTTTGAGCTTGCCCGTGATAGCGGGATTAAATTACACGGACTCGGAGGAAATTGCCTTGGTGTTATCGGGGCGCTTGCTTCGGCAGGCTTGAGATCGCGTGGCAATGACGGCCGGTTTATCGATATGCCCGGCTTGCGCGAGCTGCCTCGTAAAGTTAATTATGAGAGCCTTGAAGAAATTGGTATTGAGCTTATACATAGAGAAAATAAACATTCATTTGAAAGAAATGATATTTATGACACACTCGATTGGGCGCGTCCCCGGTTGATTAATAATAAACCTGTATTGATTGTAGAATGGAGCGAAAAAGAAAATGCCTGGA
>CAYSHS010000045.1:0-410 GCA_964430845.1 uncultured Pirellulales bacterium
GATTCCGAATCGAACGAAGAATCAGGCAGAGAATTATCACAACTGGAGGAATCGCTTCTGTATGATTTGGTATCTGCTCTTGTTAAAGCTCTTTCGAGTGTACATGCGAAATGTGAATACATTCCTTCAGGTAATATTGTATCAGGACAGATGCCGATTAAATTAAACCAGTCGCAGGAAATGTGCAGGATTTCCTTTTCCGTTAAAAAAGCCGGCTCCGAAACAGTTTCCAGCGTTTCATTTTTAATACCATGCAGCAAGCTGGAAATAGTGACAGGAAAGAATTTATATTCGCAGGATGAGTCTCCGGGACAGGATTTCTCGAAAATTATCATTGAGCACTTAGGCTCGACACCTGTTCGTGTTACAGCACAGCTTGCCAGGAGTCAGCTTAGTTTCGAGGAAATGAT
>CAYSHS010000045.1:420-14917 GCA_964430845.1 uncultured Pirellulales bacterium
CTGCAGGCTGACGACATAATCGTTCTCGATAAACAAATTGATGAGCCTGTCGAGCTGATAGCTGAAGGGCATACACTTGGACATGGCTGGCCTGCGAAATCTGAAGGCCAATATGCAGTAACAATTGCATCGACTGAATTTTGAATCGCATCAGGATATTTAAGGTAATGTTAAATTTGAACTTTTGTAAAATGTAATAATTCGAGGAATATAAAAATATGGCACAGGCAGCAACAGCCGAAAAAGTCGAAAAAAAGCAGGACACAAAAACGAATGTGCAGGCGGCGGAATTTGCCGAAGCTGAAGATACGAATATTAAAGGCCAGGGAGGCAGTATCGATATTTTGCTGGATATGAATGTCCCTATTACAGTGACAATTGGTCAAACGAGCATACCCGTTCGCAGGCTGCTTCAGCTTGCGCCGGGTTCGGTTATAAAATTGGACAAGCCTCTCGATGAGCCGGTCGAGCTGTATCTTAGCGGCAGTAAATTCGCAACGGGAAGCGTAGTGATAGTCGATGGCTGTTTCGCGATAAAAATCAAACAAATAATCGGTATAGAAGATTCACCGGAAAAGAATAATTAGTCACGAACCAGGACAGGATTTTAATGGCAAATACTGAAAAAACAAGCTCTCCAAACGTTCCTTTCGGGTCGTACAGCAATTTTATATTGGCTTTCGGACTGGTTGCTGTTCTGGCTACATTAATTATTCCTTTGCCTACGCCTATACTTGATATGCTTTTAGCATGCAGCATTTCCCTGGCTGTTGCAGTTCTTATCGTGACGCTTTCATCAAAGGAAGCGCTCGAATTATCAACTTTTCCTTCGCTGCTGCTTTTCGTAACTTTGTTCCGATTATCACTTAATGTTGCTTCGACAAGGTTAATTCTTTTGCAGGGAGACGCCGGGAAAATCATCGAAACTTTCGGCGGTTTCGTAGCGGGCGGAAGCTTCGTGGTCGGCATTGTAATATTCCTTATACTTGTAGTTATCCAGTTTATTGTTATTACAAAAGGTGCCGAAAGAATCAGCGAAGTATCGGCGCGGTTCACTCTCGATGCGATGCCGGGCAAGCAGATGGCGATTGACGCGGACCTTAACGCAGGGACAATAACGGAAACTCAGGCAAACGAGCGCAGGGCGAAAATCGTCAAGGAAAGTGAGTTTTACGGCGCCATGGACGGTGCCAGTAAATTTATACGCGGCGATGCAAAAGCCGGATTAATCATAACAGCCGTAAATATAATAGGCGGCATAGCTATGGGATATTCACGAGGCATGGATATTTCCGGGGCAGTCAAAACATACTCTATTCTCTCGATTGGTGATGGTCTCGTAAGCCAGATTCCCTCAGTGATAATCGCTGTAAGCTCGGGTTTTTTAGTTACGAAAATTTCATCGAGCTTCAGCGTTGGTCAGGATTTATCGAAGCAGTTCCTAAAATCGAGCCAGCCTTTGATAATTGCATCAATTATTATCGGCGCGATGGCATTTGTTCCGGGGCTTCCGAAAATACCATTCCTTTTGCTGGGGACAGGAACGGCACTGACTGCCCGTATGGTTTCGCGGGATGAAAAAAGCACAAAAGATACGCACAAAACCGAGCAGCAGACCAGGACCGAAAAACAGCCTATCGAAGAATTGCTTGATATGGACAGGATTTCTGTCCAGGTGGGAGTAAGATTGATAGGCATGGTTGATCCTCGAAAGGGAAGCTCGATTTACGACCGTATCGGCGCTCTGCGAAGAAAATTCGCCCAGCAACTCGGGATAATTATCCCTCTTATCCGTTTGAGGGACAATATAAATCTCGAGCCTTCGACGTATGAAATCAGGATCGCAGAACTGCCGGTAGCAAGCGGTCGCCTGGAGCCTGACATGTTTCTTGCGATGGATCCGGGAACAGTGCAAAAGAAAATAGACGGATTGAAAACAACTGAGCCTGTTTATGGCTTACCGGCATTGTGGGTAATCCCGGCCAATAAGGAAAAGGCCGAGCTTGGCGGTTATACTGTTATTGACCCGGAATCCGTCTTTATTACACATCTTTCGGAGACACTGAGAAAACACTGTGATGATTTGCTGACCCGCGAGGATGTTCAGCTCCTTGTTGACAGGTTGCGTAAAACACAGCCCTCGCTTGTGGGCGAGGTGATAGGCCCCGATAAAGATGTCCCTATCGGTCTGCTTCAGAGAGTGCTGAAAAATCTTATAAAGGATGGAATACCGATTCGCGAGCTGGCTGCAATTCTCGAATCTTTGGGAGAACATGCTTCAAAAACAAAAAACGCGGTGGTTTTAACGGAATTGGTTCGCAAGAGACTCAGCAGAACAATTACGGAGCAGTATAAAAATGAAAATGATGAGATACTTGTGATAACTCTTGAGCCGTCTCTCGAACATAATATGACATCGACATTGCAGCAGGAAACGGACGGTTTGAAGCTGTCAATGCCTGCGGAAATGGCGATTGAAGTAAGCAGGAAAATAGCGCAGGCATGGAAAAAGGCGATGGATGAAGGAAAGGACAAGGTTGTATTGCTTTGTGATTCGAGAATACGCTCGCCTTTGGCCGCGATGCTCTCACGGACAGTTTCACTGCTGCCTGTTTTAGCCTACGACGAAATTATACTCGGAACGAATGTCGAGCCGATTGATACGATAGTGGTCCGGCAGTTGGAAACATCAGGCAAGAATGAGCATGAGCTTGCATTAGTTTAAAAAAGGAATGTGAATATGCCGATAAATGTACGAAAAACAGCAGTAAATCTCGCAGTGATATGTTTTTTCGGTTTAAGCATATTTACCATGCTTAGCGGCCTGTCACCGTTCACATGTTGTAAAAGAGCTATTACAGGAGCTTTGCTTATGTATATAGCGGCTAACATTGCTGTCAGGCTGATAAATATGATCCTGATAGATGCAATGATAACAAAGCGGATGGAGCAGTTTGATAATTCTGAAAACACACAAAAAGGAAAAGATAGGGCCGGGAGATAATGGAAGTGACATTGATAACCGAAAACATCGCTGAAGAAAAACAAAAACTTCCTGGCAGTGTCGCATTTCGCGCATACGCTCTCGAAAAGGAATCTTCCCACTGCGAATTAGAGAATGAGAGAATAATGATGTTTTTGCCTATGGTTGGAAAAATAGCCAGGCAGGTTGTAAGCTATCTCAAACCTCCTTTATCGTTCGAGGACATGGTCTCTGCCGGAACAGTCGGGCTGGTAAGAGCCGCACGAGATTTCGATCCATCCAGGGCTGTGGAGTTTAAAACCTATGCCTATATCAGGATTAAAGGTGCAATTCTTGATGAATTAAGGGGATGGTCTTTCATACCTGCAAGTCTCAATAGCAGGATAAAAGATGCGCAGCGGATAAGCAGGGAAATAACGGAGCAAACTGGTTCGGCGCCTACAGATGAGAGACTGGCACAGGAGATTGGAATAAGCGTTGATGAGCTTTATCAAATGTTTGAAAAGGGACGTGCCCAGCATTTCATCTCGCTCGACGGCGAATCTGACGAGTCGCCTGCGCTGGGCAATGTTCTTGTAGCGAATTATGCAAGCTCGCCTGAAGAAAGGATCGAGCGCCAGGAGCTTATCAGTAATCTGGCCAAAGCGATACAGCAATTGCCTGAGAAGCCGCGAAGGGTAATTTTGCTTTATTATCATCAAGACCTGACTATGAAGCAGATTGCGGAAGTGCTGGAAATAACCGAGTCCCGCGTGAGCCAGTTACATGCGAGCGCTTTATTTAATTTATCAGTTAAATTGAGGCAGTATCAAGATGGACAATTATGACTCGAATATGATAAAACCTGTGGACAGCCTCCGGATTATTACAGGTTCGGCTCCGTCCAGAAGACGCGAGCAGAGGAGACGAAGGCAGCAGTTGGATTCAGAAAAAAAAGAGCAGGAACAAAAACAGGGTAATGAAGAAATTAAGAAGAACAAGCTAGATGAATCGTTATATATCGATGATGCAGGCGACAGCAAAATAGATTATCGTGCCTGAAAATAGATATACAGAAAGGTTGGGATAAATAATGACACAGGCCGCTGGAAGAATATTAAAAGGTAACCAGGTCAATATCGAAGGAACATATCAGCTTGGTTTGTCACAGGCTGACACAAAATCAGCTCAAAATATGAATACGACTATTAATTCTCCACAGGCGAAAATAATAGAAAATAACGAGGGTTATGTAGTTATACAAGTTATTTGCTCGTGCGGGAAACAAATAGACCTGCGGTGTGAGTATGTCGGGTCTGGTCAATCCTGAAAGTGTATGAAATATTGAAATATAAATTGTGAACATAAATATGGAGAAAAGAACAATGCAAAAAGGAACAAAATATATTGTAACAATATTATTGTCTTCAATATTGATACTGCCTGGATGCACATTTCAAAATAAGCATGAAGAAATGCAAACAAGACCGGACCTTCCTGAACCATGGCAAAGCGATGTTTTTGCCCAGAGATTTCAGGAGGCAACACCGAAAAATCCCACTGTTGTGGAATCTGCGATAGAGCTTTCAGACAAATATGCGAAGCTTTCGGAAGAAGCGAGTACGCTAAGACAGCAGAACCAGAACCTTACTTCCAGGAACCAGCAGTTACGTGATCAAATTGTCGATATTGAAAACAAGCTCAAGCAAACACAGAAAGAATTAAGTGAGGCCAATCAGGTCCTCGTCGAGATGCGCGTCGAGTTGAATAACTGGAAAACAGATGTGCTTGGATTCCGAGAGGAAATGCGCAGCGCACAAACAGCTCAATTGCAGGCGCTATTGAAAATTCTAAAGGTTCTCGGCGGCGACTCGATGGTTGAGACTGCCAGAACAAACGGAATTGGCCAGGCGGTTGCTTCAAATAAATAAAGGTGACTTGTCATGCGGGTTAATTATATGAAAAGTTCAGGATACGTGAATATTTTAATATATATATTTTTTATCGCTGCTGCATTTTCAGGCTGTACAAACACGGTAAGCATCTCGGATTCTGAAAAATATTATTATCAGAATCCGAACAAGAATATATCCAACATAGGCAGAATCGCAATCGTCGAGCTGCAAAACGATTCGAGCTATCCTCAAATGAGCAACGATATAACTGAAGCACTATTTCAGACTTTACAGAAGAAGCAGATATTTGGATTGACGATTGTCAGGCAAAGAGACCCATTATGGAAGAGCCTGCAATTAGAGCCTGATACAACTTATACCCTCGACCAGATGGCGGCTGTCAGGCAGACTTTGAAATGTGACGGGGTATTAATCGGGACAATTACAGAATTCAAGCCTTACCCTCATATGGCTGTCGGCTTGAGATTGAAACTTATTGACCTTACAAGCGGCGAGCTGCTCTGGGCCATCGAGCAGGTATGGAACAGCTCGGATAAGATAACTGAGAAAAGAATAAAAAAATATCTTAATGAGACAAAAGGCTCATTATCGAATGACTCGAACGAGAGAATAGCGGTAGTCAGCCCGCTCGAATTTATAAAATATGTAAGCTATGAAGTGGCACAAACGTTATAATCGTAACAAAATAAAATATATTGTAAAGATGAAGGAAATGACTAAAGTTTTCGAGAAAAGATGCGAAAAAAGTAATAGAAATAAAATAAAAACAGGAATAATATGATAGATAGAATAGATAACAATCAGCCCCTGGCAGGGGTGTCATCAATGTTTCAAAACACAAAGAGAGCTTCGACCGATAACGATTTGGATGTATCGATAAACGGGGATTATTCGTCTTTAATAGAGAAGGCGATGAAAAGCCCTCAGGCGGATACCGAAATAATAGAAAAGGCACGTGAATTATTACAAACAGGCGAGCTTGAGTCTCCGCAAAATATCCTGAAAGCCGCGGAAAATATCATCACATTGGGTATTTAAATCGCACAAGAATTAGATAGCGAAAAACAGTGTTTTTATATGCCTTCAGGAAAATTTCAAGCGTAATAGTCGAGAGATTCTTCTGTAAGATAATTATTTGTTTGTATTTTTGTTATTTTAACTTTTCTTGAGTATATTACAGCCCCGGGTATGGACTCGTCATTATTGTTGAGGATAAAAGAGCTGTCCCGCGAATTAGACAGACATTCATTTACAGGTGATGCAATGCCATCATCGAGCTGGATAGATTTAATTGTAATACATGAAATTCTTTTTTTCATGAAACCGCCCCTGAAACTTTCATGAAACAACCCCAATTTCAATTAATTATATACGAATTCAATCGAAAAATCAAGTAAAATATAAATGACTTTTTATAAGACGATAAATAAAGATATAAAATTTGAAAATCGTGTTAAAGAAATCTTCGGAGTGCTTTATGCAGATTATTGCTCAATGCTCGTTATGCGGCAGTTCATGGCTGCTTGACGAAAAGAATCAGGACAGGAGGATAAAATGCAAAAAGTGCGGAATGACCTTTAGAGTTCCGAAACTGGATGAAGTTCCGAGAGCGGCAGATGTGATCGAGCGTGCTAAAACTTCGGTTTATGTTGATGAATCGGGAAAAACCTTCGGGTAAATATTGCTATTGGTGACGGATTGTATAAGATTTTGATTCTGACTCTTCGACGATTTTGATTAGATGCTCTACAACTTCCGGTGCAGGCCGGGTTTTTTCGTTACGAACCAGGTTTTCCTCTGACCAGGGCAAAGCCAAAGGCATCATTATCGCTTCGATATCAGTCTGCTCAAGCTCGGAGCATAGCTTACCGAGACATTCGAGAATGCTTACAGGCAAATCCACTTTATGAAAATCTCCCTGCTGTCCCGGCTTGCATAATAACTCGGTACCTGTAACAAGATATTCCCTGCAGGCTATCGGCCTGTTATTGTATTTGCTGCAGATATTGTTCGATAAAAACGGGCAGACTAATTCCAAATCCGAGTACCAGTCGCTCAAATTGTTGATTTCAAGCAGATTTGACAGTTCGGATTTTTCTTTCAAAATTCTCCTGGCTCCATCCAGGAATAAATCCAATATTTCCTTTCTGCCGGTTTCAGGTATGTCAAGGATTTCCTCCCTCAGCCGAAAGGCTTCCGGGACGGATAAGGGAACAAGGTAACTGCAACAAGCGTCACATCCTTTGCGGCAGGGAATAGTTACTCCTGTATCGCTAAGTTTTGTACGAATTATATTAGATATTTTTGATGAAAGCTCCCGTGCGAGCGGAACAATGTCCGATAGCTTTATCATTTTTGGTAAAACGTCAATCTTAATAGATACCTGCTCGTCGAAAAGATTTAACTTTAG
Organism: uncultured Pirellulales bacterium; assembly: GCA_964430845.1. GTDB lineage: Bacteria > Planctomycetota > Phycisphaerae > Sedimentisphaerales > Anaerobacaceae > JAFGPS01. The sequence continues at coordinate 7,709 of CAYSHS010000045.1, forward strand.
CTCGAGAGTCTTTTTATGAATTTCTTCGTTTTCCCTCGTATTGTCAAAATCACCGATAAAAGTAATAGGTTGATTATCAAACATTAATAACCTCCGCTGATTTCTCCTGAAATATTTATTGAGATGTGCGGTATGGACAGGTCGCCCGGCAGAAATCGAAATTGACCGAGTAAATATTCTCGAAACAGGATTCGATAAGCTCGTCAATATGCCCTGTCGCGACACAGATTGAAGTGTCTGCCGCACCATAATATATTTTTACTTCTCCGTTGTCTTCGACAATAGCTCCGCTGGCGAAAACAACATTCCTTACATCACCTATTCTCTCGTATTCGACTCTTGGTGAAAGAATCGGGTTCAGGCATCTCCCGATTACTTTGGCAGGATTATTTATATCGAGCATAGCCGTTCCTATCCTATAAATAGGCCCGCTCGATGTCATCTTAAAACCATGATAGATTTCAAGCCAGCCGCGTTCTGTACGAATAGGAGGGATAGAAGCTCCGACCCGGCAGGAATCCCAGTATCTTGGTCTCGGTGAAATTATAATCTCACTTTGTCCCCAGTTAATCAGATCGGGAGAATACGATATCCAGATACTTCCAATATTCTTGCCGATAGGCCGGTCCAGGCGTGCATAATATCCATTGATTTTTTCCGGGAAAAGGACGCCGTCTTTATTGCCCGGTGCCGAAACCATAGCGAGACGCTCGAAGTTTACGAAATCATTCGTCCTGGCAAGCGCAATCCTGTGCCCATAACATGATACTGCCGTGTACATTATATAGTACCAGCCGTCAATGAAGGTGATACGGGGGTCTTCGAGTCCGTTTTGCTCCCATAGCTCGAAATGACCTTCGCTTGCTGGTAACATGCAGGGCTGTTCGTCCACATCGAAGTTGAATCCGTCTTCGCTCCTGGCAAGGCAGAAAAATGAATAACCCTGCTGGCCTTCCACTCGCAGAAGGAGCAGATATGTATCACCGAATTTTACCGGAGTTCCGTTGAATACTGTATTGCACTGAAACGGAACATCATCAGGTGTAATGGCCGGGTTATATTCCCATCGTGTCAGCAAATCCCTGCTTCGCTTTTCTATCATCGTTATTTATTCTCCCAATCATCGTTTTTACATAAATCTACAATCTCATCAAGATTGGCTGTTCCCAGACAGATACAGCTATCAGAAGCGCCGTAATAAATTTTGATTTCCTTATTTTCTTCCAGCAATGCACCACAGGAAAATACGATATTTCCGACATCGCCTACACGCTCGTATTTCGTTCTTGGTGCTAAAATCGGGATATTGGAGCGTCCCAATACAATCGAAGGCTTGTCTTTATCAAGGATAGCCGCACCAAGTCGAACAAGAGGTCCGCCTGATGTATTTTTTTCACCGTAATATATCAGCAGCCAGCCTTCGTTAATTTCAATCGGAGGTCCGGCAACGCCAACTCTATTGGAATCCCAGAAGCCCCCTCGCGGCGTAAATACTACTGTGGATAATCCCCAGTGAAGCAAATCATCGGAATAGCTCAGCCAGATACTGTCTCCTGCGGCAGGTCTCTCGAGCATAGCGTATTTGCCGTTAAATATTCCCGGGAAGATGCAGCCGCACTTGGTATCAGGCTCGGAGATGAACTGCATTCTTTCGACTGAGCAAAAGTCGTTCGTTCTCGCCAGGCCTATTCGTCTGCCGCATTCGCTTTCTGCCAGATATGTAATATAATATGTGGATTTGATTTCGGTAATGCGCGGGTCGAAGATACCGAATGTTTCGTACCTTGCGAAAGGATTATCTCTCGAAGCAGTCATAAAAGGCTCTGGCTCAACCTCGAATTTATAACCATTGGAGCTGCGGGCCAAATATATGCAGCCGGAACCCTCGAGCGTTTCCACAGTCATCAGCAATAAATACTGGCCGTTAAAACGCACAACTCCTGCATTCCATATATTACTGCAAATTAATGGTAAATTTTCGATTGTAATAAGAGGGTTATCTTTGCACCGGAAAAGAACATCCTGGCCGGTTTTTCGTGCGATTTGAATCATCATAGCTGACTTTCTGTTGTAACGTCTTTTGAAGCAGATTTCTGCATCCTGCAATATATATTATAGGTCCTTGCGGCTTTTTAATTCCGAGAGCTTTTTATTTTTCCGTCTTTACGGAAAACACGACCTTTTTTTTATCGGCAGAAAGTAAATCAAACTGTCAGCGCTTCTTGTAAAAAATGGGGAAATATATGCTTTTTTAAAAATAGCTTGTAAAAAAACACGTTGGCAAACAGTTTCAGGTTCTGAGATTAGCTCCTCACTTAACTAATCCGGATAAATAAACAGTATTGTCAATAGAATGAAGATAGTTTATAATCACCCAAATTTTACAAAAGCCTTCGTTCGATATTAATTAAGCTACGCAGAACGCGGCACACAGAGCTGAAACTGGATACTACGAAATGAAACAGATTATTGAAGAAGTGTTCGAGGCTGAGAAAAAAGCCAATGAAATAATCAAACAGGCCAGGGAAAAAGCCTCCCAAATAAGACAATCCGCCGAAAAAGAGAATTTAGAGAAAATAGCAGAAGCGAAACAAAAAGCTAAGGAGCTAATTCAAAATACAGTTGAAAATGCCGGCAGGGATGCAGAGCTTATGAGACAGGAAAAGCTAAAGCAGGCGGACAGTGAAAAAGAATCCATCCTTAAAAATGAGGAAATTATCAAAGGTCTTGTTGACAATATATGCAATATTGTAATTACAACGGAAATAGACTCTTTTCAGACTGCAAAGGACGCATAAAAGTTTGTGGTTAGTGGAATATCAAAATATGCTTTTATAAATGCCAAGTTGAGAGCCAGGATAAGTAAAATTCTGCCGGATGAGGTATTCGACAGATTAATAAAAGCGTCGTCTCTCGATGCCGCACTGGATATTTTGCGTGACACGAGCTTTATCGCGCTTCAGGAAATTTATTCATCAACAGGCGATTTAAAAAAAGGTGAGCTTGAGCTGCTAAAAAAAGAAATTGCTCTATACATTGATATCAGGCATTATGTCCATGAAAGCTCTGTCGAGTTTATCAATGCCTTGCTGTTCCAGTTCGAGATTGACAACCTCAAAAACGCGATAAGGATTTATTTCGACAGGAAAATCCGGAATCTTTCAGCGGACCCGAACATCCATTATATATTATACGAGCCTATTATTCACCAGTTGCCGATTGATATTATAATTAACGCGGAAAGTTTCGATGAGATAGCTGGAGCTTGCATCGGGACTCCTTACGAGATGATTATTAAAAAATACAGTGAAACAGTCGTCTCGCAGGGGTCCCTGTTCCGAATGGAAATAGCTCTCGACCATTTTTATTACGACAATCTTATGTCTGCTGCGAGGAATATGGATTCTGCAGACCATGCTATCATTCACAGGTTAATTGGTGTCGAAGTCGATTTGCAGAACATCAACTGGCTTATCAGGCTGAAAAATTTCTATGACCTTCCCCTGGATGCGGTCATGGCCATGCTGGTTCCGGGAGGTTTTAATCTCAACCAGGTAATGATAAGCGAATTGTACAGCGCACAAAATGTCACGGGCGTGCTCCAGGATTTCGTGAAGGGCAAATATCCCGGATTGATGGCACTTTTATCTTCTCAAACTGCCGACAGCCAATCAAGGCTGCTGCTCATTCATCGGATACTGGAAGAAATAATGAAGCAGGAAGTGCAGAAAATCCTTGCAGGCTATCCATTTACAGTCGGGATAATAATGGCGTATTTCATCCTGAAAGGGAACGAGTTAAAAAAAATCAGGACCATCCTCAATGCCAAAAAATATAATTTACAGCAGCAGAGGATTGAGAGTATGTTATGATGTTTACAACTGAGATGATTCAGCTTTTTGCAGTTGTGCTGGGCAAAGATTCCGAGCGTGTCAGCGAAATGCTTCTGCGCGAGGGTGTCATGCAGTTTATAAATATCACCGAAATTAATAATGAGGAGCTTGAAAATCTTTCCGCTGTAAATTCCCAGGCTTCACTCGGTGATGTTTCAGCACTGCGGGAACGTGTCGAAGGGCTTCTGCACTCAGGCGGTATCGTTCCTGCCGCTCCGAGTGAAACCGACCTTAACACACGCACTTCCATAGAAATCGAGAAAGAAAAGAATCTCCTCGATAAAATAGATACCCAGCGTGAGAGCATCCGGGAAAGACAAAGGTCAATCCAGCAGGAAATATTGAAACTCGAAGATATAAAGCGGCAGGTCGATCTTTATGGCCTTGGGCTTTCTGATGTTCCTTTCACAACAAAACATTCCTTCCTTAATATTCAGACTGGAAGAATCCCTATATCAAATATAGAGAAACTTGAGGATGGTTTGAGAGCCTTTCCTTCCCTGGGCATTGCTCTTGGCCGTGAAGAAGAAATGGCATATTACCTGCTTATTTCAATGAAGCGTGACAATGAGCAGGTAAAGAAGACTCTGAACCAGGCAGGCTGGACGAATATAGAATTACCGAATGAGCTGAAGTCTGTAAAGGAAGATGTATTTAAGGAAATTTCAACCAAACTTGGCTCATTATCAGACGAGCAGAAAAAGCTCGAGCAAAAGGTAAACGATTTAATCAAAGACCAGGAAAAACCACTCAGGAACATCTGGGTAAATCTGAGAGTAACTGAGCTATTAAATAAAATTCAGGCTAATTTCAAGTCATCTTCCCGAACAGTTGTTTTTACAGGCTGGCTTCCTTTATCGGAAAAGGAAAAGCTCTCTCAACAGATACAGAAGTCATGCGGCAGCCGATGTTATATGGAATGGCACCATCCGGGTGGCGAAGAGATTATCGAAGACGAAGTTCCCGTGGAGCTTAACAATCCGAAAGTGCTGGCGCCGTTCGAGATGCTCGTGAGCAATTTCGGTATTCCCAAATATAACACAATTGACCCGACTCCGTTTGTCATGCCGCTGTATCTTGCGATGTTTGGTCTGATGTTCGCAGATGCGGGACAAGGCGTGGTGCTGGTTGTCGCAGGTATTCTTGGAAAGAAACATTTCAAAACAATTCCGGAAAAGCAGGGATATTTCAAACTTTCCTGGCTGATTATCTGGTGCGGCCTGTCATCGGTTGTTTTCGGGATTCTTTTCGGCTCATATTTCGGAAAAGCCCTTTTCGAACCGCTCTGGTTCGATTATCACGGAATTGTATCAGGACACGAAATAAAGGGTTCGACAATTGGCAGTATGGGTGATATTCTTGCTATTACTTTGTACTTTGGAATTTTTGTCATTTTTGTTGGCTTGGCGTTTAACTGGATTAATTTAATTCGAACTCGACAATGGCTCGAATTGTTTTTTGACAAAGGCGGTGTTTTCGGCGCATGGATTTACACCGGCGGAGTATATCTCATATTGCAAGTATTTAAACATGGCTCTGAAAAATTCCCTTCTTCAGGAGAAGCGTTTTTGTTTGTACTTTTGCCTGTATTTTTATTATTTTTAAAGGAGCCTTATCATTATTTTGTACACAGTAAATCTACAGTGCAGGAACATGCTGTAAAGAAATTTAATCCTTTTATAATTTTAAATTGGTTGATGCAATGGGTTGTCGAGCTTATGGAGATTTTCAGCGGCTATCTTGCCAATACCTTGTCTTTTATGCGAATTGCAGGTCTTGGTATTGCCCATGTCAGTTTAATGATTGCATTTTTTACAATAGCCGAGATGACTCCGGCTGTTTTTTCTATTGTTATACTGATTCTTGGTAATATACTTGTGATTTGTCTCGAAGGTCTCTCAGCCGCAGTGCAGGCGCTGAGACTTAGTTATTATGAATTTTTTACGAAATTTTTTCATGGAACGGGAAAGTTATACAACCCAATATCTCTAAATAGCGCTTAAAAAAGAAAGGAAGGAATATAGTGAACAATGCAAAAAAGTATCTGAAGTTGCGTATTACCCAGAGCTTGGTCATGCTCTTTACAGTGATGTTGATTATTCTAACAGTGTGTTCTGCAAAGGCTTTTTCGCAGACATCCCCAAATGCTCCGAGTATAAATACGGAAGATAAAAATTTAGAACTTCAAAAAACAAAGGCTGAAGAGATGAAATACGCGCTTCTTGCGGCTTCGATTGCTTTCGGTCTTGGTGCAATCGGAGCGGGAATAGCAATTTCCCATGTCGGTGCCGCTGCTATGGGCGCAGTTGCTGAAAAACCAGAGATTGCAGGACAGGGTCTTATTTTTGTCGGTCTTGCTGAAGGTATTGTGGTTTTTGGTTTTATTACGGCACTTATGATTATTTTCAAAGTATAGAATAAAATGAAGTATGCGATTATAGGCGATGAAGACGCGATTATCGGTTTCGGGATTTTAGGTGTGACCGGCAGGATTGCGACAAATGCTGACGAAGCTCAGCGTGCATTTGCGGCGACTCTCGATGATAAGGAAACAGGTATTATTATTATCACCGAGCGAATCGCGGATATGATACGCCCGATAGTGAATAAATATCTCCTGACGATAGGGTTTCCGTTAGTTGTCGAAATCCCGGACAGAAGCGGTCCCAAGCCCGACAGACCCAACATCAGGGAAATGGTGAACGCCGCTATCGGGATTAAATTATGAAAAATGAAATGTTAGAAGGTTTGAAAAGTGACTAAATCGAAGGAACAGGAAAAAGTTCAGGATACGCCTGATGGTGCCGCAATTATTTCCGGTATCGAGGCAGACGCTCTCACTGAAGAGCAGCAAATCATTAAGGAAGCGGAAAGCCAGGCTGCAGAAAAGAGAAGCTATACCGGGAAAAAAATCGAATCCCTGCTTGATGATGCTCGAAAAGAAGCGGCGCAGCAGGCGGAGAAAGTGAAAAAGAAAATGATTTCCAGTGTCGAGCTTGAGCTTAAACGGCGCTCGATGAATGTACGCAGCACTGTAATGCGTGACATTATCAGCAAAGTCGAGAATAAATTCGATTCGATGATTGGCGATGGAAATTACAGAACGAGCCTGGTGAGCTGGATTATAGAAGCCGCTATTGGTTTGGACGCGCAGTCTGCTCATATCAACGCATCGGAAAAAGAGCTTGGTTTTATTGATGACGGCTTGATTTCCGAGGTCACCGAAAAAGTACGCGAAAAAACAGGCAAACAAATTTCCCTGCAATTATCGAAGTCACCTCCATTGAAAAATCAGGGTGTTGTTTTAACTGCTGCT
>CAYSHS010000046.1:0-14894 GCA_964430845.1 uncultured Pirellulales bacterium
GTAAAATATCCACCATTACATTTCCACCTACTTCAAAAACCTTTTTAAATATTTCAGTTATTGTAATTTATACAATACCTTTATTTATTGCTTCTTTACTCTCTGTTTTGGCAGAGCCTTTTATGCCAGTCTTGAGATTTTCACATCAGGTATCAATATTTGAAGCATTTAGTTTTAAATTCTGTCTCTTACCTTTGGTTATTATACCAATTGTTTTTATTTTTAAGCTGCTCTTTCATAAAAGACTTTTAATAATGGTTATAACGATAGTAATTTTATATATTGTTATTTTTGCATGTATATCTATTATGGAAATGTATGTAAAAGACGTCCAAATTATGTTATTAAATCCAGTTACTATAACAGTTTTTATTATTGCTTTATGGAGCGTTTTCCTAATGGTTTTGCGAAAAGTGTGTTTCAAATGGTCATTGGTTTAAAGGAAAATGATTGAATTAATGCGTTTGAATATTGACTCAAATCGTTACAAATTATACAATAGGGAAGATGAGTTGAACTTTTATCCAATATGGAGACTGGGTTACAGTAAATGAAAAAGAATCTCGAACAAATTGCCCTCGAAGATGGCCGGTATAGTGCGAAAGCCATTGGTTTTGTCTATGAAGGGTTAGGCTATACCGCAAAAAAAATCGTTGCCGAGCCGAAACATGTCAGCGGCCAAATCCTTTGCGAAGGATTGCGCAAATTCGCACTCGAAAAGTGGGGCAGGCTCGCCAAGCCCGTCCTGAATAACTGGGATATAAAAACCACGCGTGATTTCGGTGAAATTGTCTGGCTGATGATAAAAAACGAATGGATGAGCGCGCAGCCAACCGATTCGATAGAGGATTTCAACAACGTATATGATTTCCAAGCCGTCTTCAAAGACCAATTCAAATTTTAATCATTCTCTTTCAGTATTTCTTCAAGAATCTCGGCGGCGTCTTGTACCAGCTTTGGGCATAGAGAAGAAAAAACACCTTTTTGACGAGCTATCTCCAAACCTTCTCTTGTCGTGATATCACAATCAATCAAATCGTGACATTTTACAGAACCATTACGTTTAGTAAATCGGTTTGCGAATTGCATGACTTTCCTGTATGTCTTTTCTTTTGCGTCCTTATTTTGCTTGGTATTTCCATACTTAAGGCCAAGTACCATAAAAGCACCTGTGACTGCTCCGCAGGTACCGTTAATGTGCATACCACCTCCGAATCCAGTTGCGATTTTTAATGCCAGTTCATAATCGAGACCAAATTGTTCGCAGTAACTGCTTAAAACAGCCTGTGAACAATTATAACCTTGATCAAACTTTTCAACTGCCTGTTCAACTCTGCTCATAATAATCTCCAGGTATATAATCTTGCCATTATCTGCGAAAGTCAGGCTAAGGACTGTGTTGTCTTTGGATTTACATCTGTTGTCTGGGATTCTACAGGTTTTTGACGTTTTTGTGGGAAATAGGCTTGTTTTTCTTCCTTGGGTGCAGAGGCGGTTATTTCTATTTTCATCAATTCTTCAATAGACATATCAAAGAAGTTTTTCGATTTGTTTATTTTTTTTGTTTCCGAGTGTATGAAAAGGAAACACAGCAGACTTATAAACCCGATTACAAGCCCAAGCCCGAACAACAAACTATATTTTCGAGGCATAATGGCAATCCCCACAAAATAAGGTAATTCTCTTCTATTATATTTTCGGCATTTTTTTTGTGTAGAATTACATAATAAAGCAGTTTTTTAGCTCTTTATGCCGATAAATAACCTATAGATTAACACTTGGTACCCGGCAGCAGATAATACTGGTGGATTTCGATACCAGGGTGAGAGCCAGAACTGTTATTTTTCAGATTATTGGACAATAAAGTCTTGACGTAATATCTTTGATTAGTTAGACTTACGAGTATGAGAAAGATAATTTTTATAATCATATTTCTGTACTTCTGTAATTTTATTACGGGCTGTAATGTACCTGATAACGGCATAGTTAAATTGGACCCTGATGCAACGATAGGCTCAGTAGTTCAAATTATCTCACCAAATTCTGTTGAGGTTGAAGGAGTCGGATTGGTTTTTGGTCTTAACGGAAAAGGTTCTGCAGAATGCCCGACTGAAATCAGGAGGTATCTTACACAATATATTCGTTCTAAAGTATCTGAAGATAGCAGCGTGGATGCTGATAGTCTGATTGACAGCCTAAATACTGCTGTTGTAGTAATTAGCGGGATATTGCCTGTTGACGATTCCAGTAAATCTTATTTCGATTTACAGGTAGCTGCTTTGCGTGGAACTCAAACTATATCTCTCGAAAACGGCTGGCTATACCTCAGTGAGCTTAAACAAGTTGGCAGTTTTGGTATAAGTACTGATATCCTGGCTGATGCTGAAGGTCCTGTCTATATTGACCAAATTTCTTCACAGGCAGATGATAAAAGGACAGGTTATATTCTGGCGGGCGGTAAGATTATTATTAAGTATATTATCGGTCTTATTATAGTAAAACCTGATTTTGAGCTTACGAATAATATTCGCAACAGGCTCAATCTGCGTTTCGGGCGCGATACAGCAAAAGCAGCAAAAGCCGGTGTGATAGAAGTAACACTGCCGGATAAATATAAAGGGCAAAGAGGAAAATTCATCAAATTGTTAAAAGAAATGTATGTTTATGATGTACCTCAAAATGATGTGGAAAGAATAGATAAACATATCCAGCAGATATATCAACATCCCCAAAGCGATGAAGGTGAGCTCGCACTTGAAGCAATAGGTAATCAATGCCTTGTCCAGCTTTCGGTTTTATTGAGATCACCCGATGAGCATGTAAGGCTTCGTGCTGCCAGGTGCATGTTGAATTTAAGAAGCGATGCAGGAATGAAAGTTTTGAATGAAATTGCAATGAACCGACTTTCTCCCTATCGAATCGAGGCTCTGCAGGCTGTGACGGAATCGGGACGAAGTGAAGATGCATCCTCACTTTCCCTGGCAATGTTAAAAGATGATGATTTCAACATAAGACTGGCCGCGTACGAGCAATTGCGCAAGCTGAATGATATTGCTGTCCTTGGAAGGCCGATAGCATCCAGTTTTTATCTTGAAAAACTTTCACAAGCAGACAGACAAGAAATATATGTTTCCCGGAGCGGCCAGCCCAGGGTCGTATTATTTGGAGCTCCCTTATACTGCAAAAAGGGATTTACTATTCACTCGGCTAATGATGAGGTAACAATAGATGCACCTTCTGACAAAGATTTTGTATTGGTAACTCGAAAATATCCCACCAAAGCCGGTTTGACAGGGCAGATAAAATGTACTTATGAGCTTGGTAATATTATACAGTCGCTTAGCGAGCTGCCGCCAGAAAGAGACCAGGAGCAAACAGGAGGTTTGGGTGTTTCATACAGCGATTTAATAGCGCTTTTAAAGCAGATGTGTGACAAAAGTGTTATTGACGCTCAATTTCATGCCGGACCGCTGCCGAAAATCGACTTAAATGTCAAGAAATAACAAACCCTCGACCGATAACTATATTACGTATCTGTAAAATACGTACAGAGTGGGTAATAAAATTGCAGTTACCGGACGCTAACAACAGGATGAATAATGAGACTTGAAAAGATTGTTCTAAACGGATTTAAGAGTTTTGCAGACAAAACGGAGTTTAATTTTGAGTCACCGATAACCGCAATTGTCGGGCCTAACGGCTGCGGCAAAAGCAACGTTGTCGATGCGGTAAAATGGGTGCTTGGAGAGCAGTCTGTAAAAAGCCTGCGAAGCGGGCAAATGGCAGATGTGATTTTCGGAGGCAGCACAAGCAGAAAGCCCCTCGGTGCCGCTGAAGTAAGCCTGGTTTTGTCAAATCCCGAGGGTGTTGGCAAGCGACAGCTCCAGGTTGACTGCGACCAGGTGGAAGTAACACGTAAAATCTATAAGAGCGGTGAAAGCGAATATCGTATAAATAACAAAATATGCCGGCTCAAAGATGTGCGCGAGCTGTTTATGGATACAGGCATCGGAACAAAAGCGTATTCCATTCTCGAGCAGGGACAGATAGATTATTTGGTAGGCGCCTCGAAAATCGACCGGAGGTTTATATTCGAGGAAGCCGCCGGCATAAGTAAGTACAAGGCACATAAAAAAGAGGCATTGCGAAAACTGGAGAGAACCGAGCAAAATCTGCTCAGGCTTGCTGATATTTTAGGCGAAGTCGAGAAAAGGCTCAGAAGTGTTAAGCTCCAGGCGGGCAAGGCAAGAAACTATCTGCAATATACCCAAAGGCTTAAAGAGCTTCAAGTGAACTACTCGCTTGTCGAATATGACAAAATCCTGACTTTGTTTAAGGAAAAGGATGATTTACATGGTCGCATCAGTGTTCAGTTTGGCCTGCTGGCTTCGCAAGTTGCGCAAAATGACAGCCTGATAAGCTCGCTTGGCGAGGAAATAATCGAAACAGAGCATAAACTGAACCATGCAGGCAATAATCTTGTTTCGGTGCTAAGCAAAATTGAGCAGCTTATACAAAGAATTGATTTCCTTCGTTCAAGGGTAACAGAGCTTCAGGACAGAAAAACATCAGCACAGGAGAAAGTCGAGAAATTGCAGGAGCAGATGAATCTCTTCGAGCAGAATTCGTCGCAATACAGAAATGAGCTGGCAAGCTGTGAAAAAATGATTGAGGAAAAAAGCAGCGAGGTCGAGCGGCTTCAGGAAACCATAAAAGAAATCAATACCGAATGCGCATCTCTCGAAGCCGGCCTTGAAGATGAGAAATCAGGCATTATCGATATTGTAAGAAGGACGGCTCAGCTTCACAATGAAGTACAGAGCATTTCAGTTTATCGCAGTAATCTATCCAGCCAGAAAGAGCGGCTTGCAGGAAGGGCACAAACCGCTCGTGAAGAGCTTGAAGAATTGCTCACGGAAAAAGCACAGCATGATGCGCGCTCGGGCGATATAGAGAAAGTTCTGGAAGACCTGACAAAAAGTCTCGAATCGAAACGCAACAAAGTCGAAGAGCTGAACAACTCGATTTCAACTGATAATAAGAGACTCGCTCAAAGCAAGGAAACGCGAAGCGCTATAAGCAGTGAGCTGGCAATATTAACCGATATGGAGAGGCGATGCGAGGGTCTGAAACCCGGTGTTAAAAACATATTACAAACCAGGTTATCTGACAGCAGCAAGTTCGATTACGTTGAGGGAATGTTGGCTGAAATGATAACGACAGGTATCGAATACGCCAATGCAGTCGAAGCTGCTCTTGAGGGATTGACTGATGCGCTGGTTACAAGCAGTACACACAGAATGATTGCAGACAAAGAGGAAATTGAAAAAATAGACGGCCGCGTGGATTTTATCTGCATGGACCAAATCGGACCATTTATGGATAAAAACAACTGGTCGGAGTTTCCTTCTGTAAAGGGCAGGCTTGTCGAATTTGTAAAGTTCGATAATAAATATGCTCCGTTAGTCTGGAAATTACTTGGAAAAACGCTTATTGTCGATTCTATCACAGATGCGATAGAAATATTGGGCAGAGTTGATGGCCAGTGCAATTTTGTCACTCTAAAAGGTGAATTATTGGGTGCTGACGGGATTATCAAGCTCGGACCTTTGGGCAAAGCAACAGGCCTGATATCGCGCAAAAGCAGGCTGCGTCAGCTTCAGGAGACTATTAATAATATAAGTACTGAAATAGCTGTTCTTGAAAACCAGGTTGAACGAAACAGCCAGGCAAGTGAGCATCTTGAAAAATTATGCAAAGACCTGCGAACTTCCGTTTATGAAGCCAATACCGAAAAGATGCAGGTTAGCTCGAAGCTCGAAATAACGGAGCAGAACATAAAAAGGCTCAGGCAGGAGGAGCCTCTGCTTGCCAGCGAGATAGATATGCTTGCTGAGCAGATAGCTCAATCAGTGCAGAAAGAATACGACTCGAAACAAAAATTACAGGAGCTTGAAGCAGTAAATGAGCAGAGAACGAAGCAAATTGAGCTTCTTGAGAATACCTATGCTGAAAAGAAAGAGCATCGCCAGACATTGGAAAGCAGGCTTACTGATTTGAAGATTGCACTCGGACAGATAATCGAGCAGCGGAAGGCATCTCAACAGATAATAAGCAGTATGCAAAAGCAGATGCAGGAGAATAATACAGCAGCTCAGTCCGCGAGGGATGAAATAAATAACTGCGTTCAGCAGCTTACTGCAGCACAGAGAGATATACTCAATTGTGAAACGGGAGTTTCGGGATTGTTCATTGAAAAGGAAAACAGCCAGAAAACCAGCTGCTTATTACAGGCGGAGATCGAGAAGCTCGTTTCGCAGAGGGACCAGGCAGAGGAAATTCTGCGTTCAAAACGTTCCGAGAAAGAGCAAACCGAGCACCAGATAAATGAGCTTAAAATTGAAATAGGCCAGTTGGAAGTCAGGAAACAGGACTTGGTTGAGAGAGTTCGTGACCAGTTGCAGCTTGACCTTGTAGAATCATATCAGAATTACACTCGCACAGATGTTGACTGGGAGCAGATAAAACAGGAGATAAATGACCTTCGAAGCAAAATAGAGAGGCTTGGAAATGTTAATGTCGATGCCATAGAGGAGCAGGAAAGTCTTGAAACCAGGCAAGAGTTCTTAAGCAGCCAGGTTCAGGACTTGAACAGCAGCAAGGGACAATTGCAGCAGCTAATTAATCGTCTTAACATAAAAAGCAGAGATAAATTCCAGGAAACCTTCAACGAAATAAGAGTTAATTTCCAGGAAATATTCCGCAAGCTCTTCGGCGGCGGAAAAGCCGATATAATGCTCGAAGATGCCGAGGATATTCTCGAAGCAGGTGTGGAAATTATTGCAAAACCACCCGGCAAGGAAACAAGAAGCATATCACTGCTTAGCGGCGGTGAAAAATCAATGACCGCTCTCGCTTTGTTGTTTGCAGTGTTCAAGAGCAAACCTTCACCATTCTGTTTTCTTGATGAAGTGGACGCTGCGCTGGACGAATCCAACAATGAGCGCTTCAATATGCTTTTGCAGGAATTTCAGAAGGACTCGCATTTTGTAGTCATAACCCATTCCAAGCGCACGATGAGTATCGCCGGAGTTTTGTTCGGAATTACGATGCAAATACGGGGCGTGAGCAAGAAGATAAGCGTAAGGTTCAGTGAATACGAAGAAGAAACCGCCGCCGTGGCGTAGCATGGGCCTCCTACCCGGGAAAGCATGACCAGGATGACAATACCGCATACTTAATTTGTAAAAACTATTTCTCTACTGTCGAAAACAGGGCCGTCCCGGCAGCACATCTTATATATAGTCTCGCTGGAATCTGGCAATTTACATTCTACTGCACATCCCTGGCAAAGGTTTATTCCGCAGGCCATCCTTCGCTCCATACTCACCTGGCAGTGGATTTTTCTTTCCTGGGCGATTTGAGATATTTTTGCTAACATTTTTTCCGGTCCGCAGGCAAAAATTATCATGTCATCGGGAGCTGATTCTTTTTGTTCGAGCCATTGGATAAAACAATCGGTAACTAAGCCTTTATATCCGATTGAGCCGTCATCAGTTGCTATAACCGATTCGATTCCATACCTGGCAAATTCAGGCAGTGAAAAACCAAGCTCCATTGAGATTTCGTCTAACCTGCCGTCAACAGGCAGGTCGAATTTTGATTTAGCGCCCGCAAAGACGGTAACTTCCATTTCCTGATGATTGGTTGCGAGAATTTTAGCCAAATGCTGTAATGGTGGTGTACCCATACCTCCGGCGATTAAAAGCGCGTATTTCTTTCCTCCAGGAATATGGAATCCATTTCCTAAAGGTCCGATTACACTTATTGAAGCTCCGGCTGATAAAGTTGTCAGACGCAATGTAGCAGGCCCCAGTACGCAATAGAGTATATCGACCACAGTTTTGTCACCATGTACAGTGACATCGGTAAAACTGAAAGGTCTCCTAAGAAGTATCTTGCGGTTTGAAACATCAAGAAGGTCCTCTGGTATTTTTTCTTGTGCAGGTAATGGAATCTCTGATACATCCAATTCTGTAAATTGTCCGGGTTTGGAATTGGCAAAAGCTCTTGCACCTTCACCGGAAAGAGTCAATTTGAGTTTATAAAAATGATACCCGATTTTTTTATTGCCTGCTACAACAGCCTCAAATAGGCCTTTGTCATGTGGCAAACTTATTTCTGAAACAGATTCGGTAGTCTCTGTCATAGCAATTCCTCAAATACTTTTACTCCATCAACTACTTTGCAGATATGAACCGCGTATTTATTTGCGAATTCTGGTCTGCTTCTTGGATAGGCAATATCAACCGCTTTTTTGAGAGCTTCAATGCTTTCAGGTTTTACTAATGCACCCGAAGCGCCTTTGTCACCGCCACCAAGCATCCTTTCACCAAGTACTCCGGGAACAGTTCGCACAATGTCACACATTGTTTCGAGTTCCGGTCCCGATATTTTATAATCATCTCTGAGTCCGATTCCATCGGCTCGGAAAACTTTACCAACAGTTTCGATATCTCCGGCCTTCCATGCGTCCAGCATTTCATAAAATCTTTGTTGTGCGTTGTAGATATATCTGAATCTTTCGCACAAGCCGGGATACTTCACCGAGAATTTCTCCATTATTTCGTCATAAAGTTTTTCATCCCTGATATCCGCGAAGCACGAAATTTCATAGCCGCTCTTTTGGAGAATCTCGACAAGTTCTTCGCATTCGCTTCGCCTGATTTTGTATGACGATTTTTCCAGTCCCGGCCTTTCCGTTCCCGTATCCATTACGACTATTCGGAAATCCTCCGCGTTTTCACCTAACTTTACATATTCTATCGACCTTTGTGCCGGATTGTAATGTGTTCCCATTCCTTCCTTTGCAAACAGAATCATAATCTGATCGAGTTTGCCGCAGGGAGAGCCTATATAGTCGTTCTCGACAGCCTGTGCGAGGTCAACGATATCCATCTGGTTATCCAGCTCAATATTATTTACTTCAAAGAGTGACAGAATTAAATTCAAACTCAATGACGCTGAGCGGCTCATACCGCCACCGGGAATATTGCCATAAATTACGCCATCAAAACCTTGTGTCAGTTCGTAACCTTCACGTTTCAGGATATAATTCACGCCGTAGGGAAATCTTGCCCATGTATGTGCGGTTTCTTCGGATTTCGGTTCGGGTACATTTCCAAGTTGAAATTCGACAACACCATCGTTGGGAAAATTCCCGCTAAAAAGCCTGATTGTATCCGTTCCGTTTGGTTTGTAAGCCATCCAGATGAACCTGTCGGTTCCGACGCCGAAAAGTTCGGTTCCATTATAATCACCATGTTCGACACCGAGGCAGAAACGCGATGAAGTTCTTCTTATCCTGCCGCCTGAGATATTTATGCCATTTTCCTTAGCGAGCTTTTTTATTTGCTCAATCACTAATTTTTCTTCTTTCGATAATTCCATTGGAAAATCCTAATAAATATTTTGTAGGGTGGGCTGTGCCCACTAAATTCCAATAAATGGTGTGCACAGCACACCCTACATTAGCTACAATAGGTTTGACACAAATATATATTACCCGGCTGTAAATAGCAACCTTTTACTTATATACCATTCATTTGATTGGCGTTGCAATCCAATCGTAAGTCGGGATAGTCTCGCCGGATTTTAATTTTATGCCCGTTTTATTTGCGGGCCAGCCGTTTTCTGTGCTTGTTGATTTTGTTGATATTGAAATGATTCCAAGTTCTTCGAGAGATTTGATTTCTTCCTTTTCGGATTTACCGTTGGAATTTGTATCGAACCAAACGGAAATGCCTTTAAGTTCATCGCCGCTCAATGAGCCGTCTCTATTGTCATCAAGACAATCGAGAGCATGATAGCCGTCATTAAAAAATAACCACCATGTAACCGAGCCAAACATTTGCCTGCCGGATGTAATTTTGCCTTTGCCATTCTCGTTTCATACTTAGGATATTAAGACTTGTTTTAGTTTTCATTTTCTTTCTCCCAAATTAAACTTTATTTTTCAAAAAGCTTCGCTAAGCATAATTGGCAAAACAAACAACTTGCTCACTTATAAATATTACTATACCCAAATCCGGAAAAATCTCAAATATATTTTCCCAATAAAAAAAGCCCCTTTGAAATACCAAAGAGGCTTTTTGCTATGTAAAATTTAAAAAGAAAAAATCAAAAATATTGAAGTAATCCCTTTGGGATTCCATAATTTTTATTTTTACGTTTTAATATTTAATTTTTCAGTAGTCCAATCGGGCTGAAAAGATAGTAGAGTGTCAGTGTGAGAATAATAACGACAATTCCTGCTACTAAAGCACCGGTTGAGGACTTGAGGTCCAATTGTGTCTTGTGCTCGAATACAATAGGCTTATCCAGCGGTTTCGCCATTGTAATCAAAATCATTACTACAAGGTCGATTCCAAAGCAGATTGCCATACGATTAAGAAACTGGATTTCCGGACCGATATGATAACGGCCGAGGGTGTACATTCCGCCGTAGCAGATTATATTTGTAAGAAGGCCAGCTACACCAGCAATAGGCGGGGCTTTTTTCACTATAAGCCCGAATGCGAACACTGCTAAAATGCCAGGCGACAGAAGTCCCTGGACTTCCTGGATAATTGTGAAAATACTGTTGCTGATTTTCGGGTCGCCAAGTTTCGGCGCCAGCCAGATTGCAACTCCCGTGAATGCAACGACACAAACTCTACCAAGGAAAACCATGGATTTCTGCTCTGCTTTCGGGCTGATGTATTTTTTGAAAATATCCATCGTGAAGATTGTCGAAGCCGCATTGAGCATCGCCGCTAATGAGCTTACAATCGCTCCCAAAAGAGCCGCAAGAACAAAACCTATTATACCTATTTTTTGGGGCAGTACGCCGCTGAGCAATTGTCCCAGCGCTGTATCGTATTTGTATGCGATGAACTTTTCTGTTGTTAGTGTAGCCCCTGCGTCTTTTGCTTCTTGTTCGACTTTGGCGTTATAGGCGTTCAATTCCGATTCGAGTTGCGGGAAAGCCGCCTGCCATGATTTGTCATCAGACTGGAAAATCGTATATGGTTTGACAGTTAAGCTGTCATATTTTTCTTTTGTTATAGGAAGTATATAAGAATTGGACGAACTAAACGCTTTCATTGCGGCTTCGTCAGGAAATTCCGCAATCATGAATTTATTATCATTCCAGTTAGCGAGAGTCTGCTCGTTGGGATCCACTACAACCTCGACCATTTGAGAGTCAGAATTAGCTTTTTCATATAAGGCAAATACCGAGGCATTGTCTGTTACAGCCTGAAGTTTCATATCTTTCGAGTAAAGATTGAAAGCGATAATTCCCGGGATAACAACTACAAATGGAACAAGCAGCTTCATAAAAGCGGAAAATACGATACCTTTTTGTCCCTGTGCCAACGATGAAGAAGCTAATGTACGCTGGGTTATATACTGGTTAAGACCCCAGTAATAAAAATTAGGTATCCACAGGCCGAGCATAAGAGCTGTGTAAGGCAATATCTTATCATTAGCCGGCAGGAACATATTCATCCTGACCTTGTTCAGCTCCCAGAACCGGTCTATTGCTCCTGTGCCCTGGTCAAAAGAAGGATGAACTCCGACTGCGCCGGTACTGACATCCTTGATAAAAGAAAGCTCCTCGGTTGTAGAGCCGAGTTTCTTGAAAGCATACAGCATGACGAGGCCGCTGCCTATAATCAACGCGCTTCCCTGGATAAGGTCGGCCCACGCACATGCTTTCAAACCTCCTGCAGTAACGTATATCATTGCTATTAAACCGATGACAATTGCGGCCTGGGCGACTGAGATGTCCCGTGCAGGATTCATTTTTGCCGCCATTGTGCTGATGGTTAGAGCGCCGGAATATGTCACTGAGCCTAAAAGAACCATGTACAAAAAGATTGTGCCTAAAGCCATTATCACGCGTGCAGTCGAATTGTAGCGTACTTCGAGAAATTCAGGCATTGTATATATTCCAGCCCTGAGAAAGTAAGGTAAAAACCAGAATGCGACAACAACAAGGGTGATAGCCGCCATCCATTCATAGCTGGCGATTGCAAGCCCGACATGGCTTGCCGCGTTGCCGCTCATACCGACTAACTGCTCCGAAGAGATGTTCGCGGCTATCAGGGAGAAACCAATCAGCCACCATTTCAAACCTCGACCTGCCAGGAAGTAGTCCTCGCTCGTTTTTTCATTCCTGCTTTTCCAAAGCCCGATTGTGATAACTGCTGCAATGAATCCCAAAAATACCACTAAATCAAGAATGTTAAATTCCATATCAAGCCCTTTCCTTAATGTATGTGTTCTTAATTTGAACTATTTATGAAAAAAAGGTTGCGGTTATTATAGCTCGTTTGCATCAGTCTGCAACAAAATATGTTCCCCTGATGGCTTTACTTATTCAACTTTTTTTCAAATTTATATATTAAAATGGGTAATTATTGCATCTTCTTAAAGGCGTACGGCAGGTTATCTATTATATCTGTTGTTATCATTGAGATTTGTCCGAGTTTTTCTGCTGCAATATCACCAGCAAGTCCGTGAGTATAAACACCTAAAACCGCCGCGTCGAAGCTGCTCAATCCCTGTCCGAGCAGGGCGGCTATAACTCCCGTTAAAACGTCACCTGAGCCTGCTGTTGCCATTCCCGGATTGCCAGTTGAATTTATGTAGAATTTTCGACTGTCAGTGACAATTGTTCCCGCTCCTTTTAATACAACTATAGAGTTGGTATTTTGAGCAAGTATAACAGCCTGTTCCAATCTTTCGTTCGGTAACTGTTCTCGAAAAAGTCCCGACCATAATCTTTTCATCTCTCCCGGATGAGGTGTCAGAACCAGATTTGCTTTGAGCTTTTCAGGCCAGTCCTTCATGGCTGCTAAATTGTTCAATCCATCAGCGTCAATTACAAGTTTCAAGTTGTCCTGTTCGAGCAGTATTCCAATAATGGAGCGAAGCTCCCTGCTTGTCCCCAGTCCCGGTCCGATTGCGAGAACATCGTTATTACCAGCGGCCTCAAGAATTGTATTGGCTGCTTTGGCTGAAATTCGTCCTTTACTGTCTTCGGGAAGGGGAATTGTTGTAAAAGAAGGCTCTATCGATGCGACAACAGGTAAAATGCTTTTTGGGATAGCAACTCGCACAAGTCCCGCTCCTGCTCGCAGGGCACTTCTGCCGACAAGTGCTGCCGCTCCGCTCATTCCAATACTGCCCGCAATTATACAAACTTTACCGAAGTTTCCCTTATGAGCATCAGTCGCTCTCGGTTTCAGTTTTGGTATCGTTTCAATTTTCTGCATAAAAGTCCCTTTTGGTAAAAAGTAAATTCTAATCTGAAACTCAATGTTTCAGGTTAAAAAAAACCCGCATGAGGCAGACCGGGATTTATTATTTTTTGCCTTGAAGCACAATAAAAGAAAAACTAATAAAGGCAGTAAATTCCACGCCTTGTGCCCCGAGGCTCTGACGATGCCCATGTCGCTTCCAGACGCAGCCTTGTTCTTCGTCAGGCTTTATCAGTATAGCAGGATATTATTTGTCTGTCGTGTAAAAAACAATACAACTTATCGCAGGTGAGTGCGCAAGCATTTATATTTCAAGCCGGAAAAATTATTTGCGTAAACAAATACTTTATGCTAAAATTGCATTAATCGGGATTTTTACCCGATTATCGGGGCCATAGCTCAGATGGGAGAGCGCTTGCATGGCATGCAAGAGGTCGTGGGTTCGAATCCCATTGGCTCCATTACCCTTCTTTGTTTCTAAATCCTTATTTAATAAAAGCTTTTGTTCTTATTGACTCACTTCTCCATATGCGGTATAATTTTACTTGAGAACATATATTAGGGAGTAACCATTATGAGCATACGCTGGGATGAAACCAACAAATGATACATCGTCTGATTCCGTGACTGTACAGGACGTAATCGTGCAATAACGGTAAACACAAAGAATCTTGTGAAATATGGTCAACATGTACCGGAACGCATTTCTGAACGTGTAGCTAAAAAGCTTGAGCAGGCCGTACTGGCTCGTGAGACGATGGTCGATGGTTCCCTTAGAGCTATCGACAGACGGCAACTTTTGTGGTTTGATGTCGTTGCTCGCTATTTGCCGCCTTTGTTCAATGGAACAGGCCAAGATACTTGGCAAAGTCGTCCAGCATACCAACGTCTTGAAAATGAGAGGACGTATAGTCATGACCAACTTGATCGTATGCAACGTGTTCTTATTTTATACTTTCCATAATATCTTGACCATAAAAGAATCACATGGGAACGAAATGGTAGACGCAAGCATAATCGAGTCAGGAAAGTATATATAATTGTACACGACGGATTGACAATGTTACTCGAGAAGATGTGGCAGGCTTTCAAATCTATTTATCAAGCAACGCTGGTTTATCACCCTCAAGTGTTCGCCGCTACATGGCTACACTTAAGACTTTCTTAGCATGGTGTCACAAACGAGATTCTCTCCTCATGAATCCTGCAGCAGATGTAAGACCTCCCTCTGAACAGAAGCGAGAGGTTCGCTGGCTGGACTGTAACCAAGCCAATAAGTTGTATAGAGCTATAGAAAGCCACCCATTGGAAGGGCATGTTCGGGCTATTCTGGGCTTAGGTCTTAGTCGTAGTGAAATAATAAGACTTGAATTCCTGATGTTGATCATAAGGTTCGCATTGTTATCCTTTGGGACAAGCATAAAGATGAAAAAGCTAAAAAGGTTCTCGTGTGCAATCGCACAAATTGGGAGATTATACGGATACTGAAATGAGACTATTATTGAATTATACATCAATTTCTCATTGATATTTATCTCTTTGCTGATTAACAAGTTATGTTTGGAAAAGAAAAATAAAAAAAAACGT
>CAYSHS010000047.1:0-14819 GCA_964430845.1 uncultured Pirellulales bacterium
TTGACCAATTTCATAACCAGTTGTTATTATTCAACTTATAACGGGACAGTAGTGATTAATTATAATAATTAAAAATGCTAAAATACCGACAAATATTATATTTGACAATAAAAATATTCAAAAAATAACAATACATTTCACGAATATTGGAAAAATACTACAAAATACGTTAGAAAATGTGCCATATTTGAATATATTTAATCATATTTGACTAAATAATGCCATATATTCATATCGCTGCTCCTGTGGCTACGAAAAAATAGAAGAAAGACTAAACCCACTCGGAGCAAAAATCTTCAGAGAAAAAGAATAATAAAGCATGATTATAATATTCGGATTATTTTGCTTAAAACATTTTTTCAATTAATTCTTTAGAAACACGAAGTTTTGAAATAGATAAAAACTAATTCTGTGTCTCTTGTAAATTTTCGTGGCTATCTTCTATCCTTCGCACAATATATTAGTATGGTATCTCCAGATTTCTGCATATAGCACAGGAGCGAAAGGGAATTTTAAAATAGTGTTTAGTGAATAGTTTAGACAGGATAACTGAACTGAATAATTTATTTACCGCGGAGAAAGCCTTGGTCGCAGAGATACAATAGATATCCTAAATTCTAATTTCCAAATCCTAAACAATATTAAATATTAAAATACAAATGTTCAATTGAAATCCTGGAGCAGAGCTTACTCCAGGAATAAATGAACAGAGAAATCAGAAGCCGAATAATTTTTGGCAGAATATGAAAAATACAGCTCCCATAATAAACAGACCTGCTCAGAGATAATCGAGACGTAAGTGCCCTTTCAGGTAAAAGATGGAAAATGGAACGAAGACTGATTATTATTTCCTGAAGGATTTTGAGCCGGCCCAGATTCATAGCATGATAGCTGATTTTATGTTTTTTTGAAAAACAAATATCAGCGTTTTTGGGATTGAATTATTTTAGCCAATAATTTACCTCGTCTTTCTCTTTTCAAGTACTCGCTTATTATTTTTCTGTTCCCAGGCTGATAATACTGCAGAAGTGCAGCCTGCAGCCGCTTATCTTTTCGAGATTTGGATATATAAATTGCTTTTCTATCTAAATTCATACCAGAAACATACATTGCGGCTGAAGCTGTACCTGGCACAGGGACAAAATCCTGTACCTGTCTTGGCTTCCATGAACGTGATACGAGGTATTCCGTGAGCTTCAGCGCATCCTCGTTGCTGCAGCCTGGATGGGCACTTATAAAGTAAGGTACAAGATACACCTTTTTCCCGGCCCGCCCGGCTGCTTTTGAAAATTGCTCTTCGAACTGCTCAAACACGTCGAAGTGCGGCTTTGCCATCAAATCCAGGACATTCGAGCAATAATGCTCGGGTGCCACTTTCAGATGTCCCCCTGTAAAGTATTTTACAAGCATATCAAGATACTCATTACTTTTTATTGCTATGTCATGCCTGATGCCTGATGCAACGAAGACATTAATTCGTTTCGAGCCGCTACTGCTCCAGCGCACGAATGCTTCCATCATTTCAAGTATTGACCTGTGATCGAGCTTTGCATGTTTGCAGGCAGAAGGAAACAGGCAGCTTGCACGCAGACAGGTCTGCGCATGTTCACATTCCATTCGGTACATATTCGCCGATGGCCCGCCAATATCTTCAATCGTTCCGCGAAATAGTGGGTGACGTTTGATTTTTTCCGCTTCATTTAATAACGAATCAATCGACCTTGAGATGATTTGCTTGCCCTGGTGACAACCAATCGAGCAGAACGAGCATCCGCCAAAACAGCCGCGATGAGTTGTGATGGAAAATTGAACAGGCGTTAATGCCGGCACGCCGCCCTGCTTGTTATAACTTGGATGCCAGCTTCGAGAAAATGGCAGGTCGTATAATTCTTCCAACGATTTACTACCGATAGGCTCAGCCGGAGGCAAAACAACTATTTTTCCCGGATCATTTTCCTGAACAACAGGTATTCCGCCTGTATGGGACTGAGCTTCGTACTTTTTATACGCGTCCATGAAAAGAAGTGTATTTTCCTGCTGCTGATTGAGGGAAGGCAGTTGAACAGCATTTTCAGGAACAGTTTTTCCTTTGTAAGCAACGTATGCAGTTCCTGGAATATCCGTTAGCTGATTTATTGATTGCCCTGCATCCAGCCTTTTCGCTACCTGGGCGATAGCATTTTCAGCCATGCCGTAAATCAGCAAGTCCGCTTTCGCATCAACAAGCACCGAGCGTTTAAGCTTATCTTCGATGTAATCGTAATGCACAAGACGCCGCAAACTTGCTTCCAGTCCCCCAAGAATAATCGGTACTTCAGGGAAAGCTTCGCGTGCTCTTGCAGAATAAACAAGCAAAGGCCGAGCCGGTCGCAAACCAGTTACACCACCTGGACTGTAAACATCCTGCCTTCTGCGTCCGCCCATAGAAGCATAATCATTCAGTCGCGAATCGATACAGCCGCTCGTAATCCCCCAGAACAGTCGCGGCTTACCAAGAGAGCGAAATTGCTCGACACTCATCCAGTCAGGCTGAGCCAGAATCGCAACTCGATATCCCAGCTTTTCCAGCCATCGCCCAATTATAGCCACCCCAAACGAAGGATGATCAATATAAGCATCACCGGTTATTAATATAACATCCGCCTGCTCCCACTTACGCTGTCGAATCTCTTGAGCAGAAATAGGTAAAAATATACCTTTTTGTGAATTCCTATTAAACATCAACACATTATACAAAAATTTTTATTTCTTGTTCATGTATTTTCCACTTTGAAATTTATTGTTTCTGTAATATTCTGAGAATTAAATTTGTACTTTACAAAAATAATTAATAAATTATGTTGACAAATGCTGCTGATTTAATATAATATTAGCATATACTTATTTATATATTAGTAGTAAAAGATATTATGAATGATAAGGAAATAGTAAAAATATATAAAGCCTTGTCTGTGGATTCGCGATTGCAGATACTTAAACTGATAAAAGACAAGAAGCTGTGTGTTAACGCCATAACGAAAAAAATCGGCATTAGTCAGTCTGCGGTATCGCAGCATCTTTCTGTTTTAAAACAGACGGGTCTTGTAAAAAGTGAAAGATACGGCTCGATAATTCATTACACAATTAATATAAACCAGCTTGAGAAATTCAAGAAAAGTGTAAGAAAAATCCTCGGAGACGAATTTGTAATAATAACCTGATATTTTTTTTGTTTGTCTATATTAGATGCTACTAATATATATATTCGATATTACTTATATTAAAGGAGACTATTTATGTGTATTAACCATTCAGACAAGAAGTGCTGCCTAAATCCGGAACAGAGAAAAAATGAGCATGGAAAGTGTTCCCACGAGCAAATAAAAAAATGCCATGGAGATGAGAAACAGCATCTATGTAAAGATAATAAAAAGAAAGGATGTGTAAAATGAAGAAGCTATATTTTATTTTTCTCGTTATCGTTATATTCGCCCCGCTTTTATTTTATGTTTACCTGAAGAATGATTTGGTATGCGCTCCGCGAGCGATTACAGCATCAGCAATTTTCGGTCTTGTTCCGTTGATCTTTTTAACCGCGGCAGTTATAAAGAGAAACACGATATATTATTACATTTCCTTAGCAATCCTGGTAATAGAAATCATCATTACTCCTGCTATAATGCTTAAACGATTGGGATGGGATAAATTTGTTAATGAAAGATTGCTCGCTTTTTTTACATTTGAAGCTATTGCAATAATCCAGTTGATTATCGTAACAATAATCATTCTTTATAAGCAGGACTACTATTTGAAACGCGATAATTGACTTTTTCCTGCTTTCCGAGGTATTTGGGATTTTTATGTATCAAGATGTCAAAAAGAGCTTTATTTCTTGCAAGGACCTCACGAAGACGCAATTTCAGTCCCGCCGCACTTTTTACATCGCGGGCGCACCAGCCGATTACATCCTGACCGTTTTGGCGTGCTAAATAGATGGCCCTTGAGCAATGGAAAGGCTGAGATATAATGATATAATCTTCAAGATTGAAAACTTTCCCGGCTCTTACAATCGAATCCAGAGTCCTGAATCCGGCGTAATCAATCGTGATATATTCGGCTGGGACTCCCTTCGCGACCAAATCTGCCTTCATGCTGGTCGGCTCATCATAATCTTTCCTGGAATTATCACCCGAAACTAAAATCGCATCGATTTTGCCCGAATTCCAAAGCTCGGCAGCCGCATCTATTCGATACTGATAAAATAAGTTTATTCGACCCTCAAAATACCTGCCGCAGCCAAGAACCAACGCAGCTCGACAATGCGGCACATCGTTAATATCACTGTAAAGCCGACCATCGGAAAAAGAGCCTACATAAAAATCCACTGCAAATATAAATATCATTAAACATACGACAAAAATACCAATGAAAGCTGTCTTATGATTAAGCAGAAATGAAAATATTCTATGGTTTTTTATGCTTTTTTTCTTACTGTCCATATTCAATCTATCGACTAAACAGATTGAATCGCATAAAAGTAATGAGTATTTATTTATATTTTATTGCAAAATTCTCATCGCTGCTTTTTTCACAATGACTCTATCACTGTTTTACGCATAAGTTTTGGATTTGCATCTGTGCCTGTGAAAAGTTTGAACTGTGCCATTGCCTGGTTGACGAACATTGATACGCCGTCAATTCGCTTTGCTCTCTTTGCCCTGGCGTATTTGAGCAGTTGAGTTTCAGCGGGATTGTACACCGTATCGAATATTGCCATCGTATTTTTGAGATATTCCTTTTCCATCGGCGATGCTTCAACGTTTGGGTACATACCAATACTGGTGCAATTAACGAGTAATTTAGCATTAAGATTAGGAAGCTCGTCCAGAGAAGCAGATTCGCAATTGAATTCTTCTGCGAGCTTTTTCGCTTTTTCAACTGTTCTGTTATAGATCGTGATTTTCGAGCCTGAGTCACTAAGACCAGCTACAATTGCCCTGGCTACTCCGCCTGCTCCTATAACTGCTACGGGAAGCTCCTTGAAATCATCTTTTGTGAACTTCAATTCGTTCGTAATCGCATCAAGTGCGGCTGTATAATCAGTGTTATAAGCCCTGACTTTGCCATCCAATCGAATAACCAGCGTGTTGACGGCCCCGATTTTGCTTGCTAAAGGTTCTATAAAGCCCTGATGTTCCTTTGCGTAGTCGAGTGCGTTCTGCTTATGCGGAATAGTAACGCTGAAGCCATGAAAGCTCAGCCATTTTCGCAATATAACTCCGTTAAGAAATGTATCGAATATCTGCTTATGTCCCTGCACTAAGAGCGGCAGATACAATCTGTTCATTTTCATATCCGCAAAGCATGCGTTATGAATCGCGGGACTGAGCGAATGTGTGACAGGGTCGGCAATTACACCGAAAAGCTCCGTGTCAGGCTGTATCGAATCGTATCTATATAATTTCTTCAGCTCGTCTATATGAATTTGCCCTGGCGCCGTTGCCTGCTCCTTGTCAGTACATGCGAAAGTAACGAAACTGCCCAGCTTCTTCGCAATGATTCTGCTGATAATACCTGCCCGGCCCATGCAAAAAACTATTCGCTCGGAGCTTGTCCGATGCAATAAATCGAACGCATCGAAGCAGTCGTTGATATTGTTTGCTGTATAGACAAGCTTAGGTATCGTGCCGGGACATATCGAGGAAATGCTGCGGTATAATTTTCCTATATCAGGGAATTTTGTCTCGAAATTATGTGCCGATAGTATCAGCCTTGCCCTTGAATTCCTGGAAAGTGCAAGTCTTATTTTCTCCTGTCCCTCGGTTGTCAGGAAGTTTTCATATTCGAAATCGATAAAATCGGCACCAGCCAGCAACGCGGCGGTAAGCACTTCAATTCTCAGCTTGATGGGGTAATCAATTGCGCCGCCCTGCTTTTTATCCCGGCAGGTGACAATAATTGGCAATGGCTTATTCTTTGTGCTTTTATAATCAGTTATCAATTTCTTCGTTAATTCGACGCTAAGTGCTTCTATATAATCAAGACGAAGCTCAAGCATCTCGGCACCAGCAGCTACAGCCGCCTTTATCTGCTCCTGTGCCTGATCCGAATCTTTAGCCGATATGGGAACAGTCAAATAGGTCATAATAAATATATAGCAGTCAATCGCTTGAAAATCAAGTGCAAAAATCTCGCTGAAGGGTGAATTATCTTGACATTTAGCCTAAAAAAGCATATAATTACATTAATAAAGATAGTTTAAATCGCTTAATGAGGATGGTGATTCTTATCTCGAATGGGGAATCAATTTAGCTTTTTTCCCTGACGTTTTTATAGGACAAGAGGGGGTAACAATAGAACGAAGGTTTTCAATAATTCTTTCCTGCATTCTTCTGCTGCAAGTTGGCATAAGCACTTTGTATGCAAAACCTATGACAGCCGAGCAGGCCGAACAGGCTGCCAAAGGCTGGCTCAAAAACGGAGCTGACCCTCTTTATATTGAACCAAATCGCCAGGCATGGGAAGTTGAAACTTTTACTGATGATTCCAATGAGCCGCTCTACTATATTGTAAAATTACAGCCTTCAGGTTTTATAATTGTTTCTGCAGATGATTCTGTCGAACCGATTATCGGCTTTTCAGACGAAGGAACGTACAATGCCTTAACTGATAATCCACTTGCGTCGTTAATTGTACAGGACATTTCTGGAAGAGCTGACGCTCTCAAGCAAACAAAAGACTTCCAATTATTAGACATAAACTCACAGCCTTCAGAGCATCAAAACAAGTGGAGTCGTTTGATTACTATTGGCCGGATAGTCGAAAGCGGATTCGAGCTGATGGGACTTGCTTCTGCTTCAATGGCAGATATTCGAGTAGCTCCCCTGGTAAAGAGCAAATGGTCGCAGACAACCTGCTGTTCGAGCAGTCCTGTTTCATGCTATAATTATTTCACTCCCGAACAGTATCCCTGCGGCTGCGTCGCAACTGCAATGGCACAGTTGATGCGTTATCACAAATATCCCGTATCAGGCATCAATCTCAGTAACTTCTATATTACTATCGACGGAAGTCTTTGGACTGCTTATCCTTTTGGGGGAAACGGAATCGATGGTGCATATGACTGGAACATGATGCCTCTTGACCCGAATTGCACAACAACACTGGCACAGCGACAGGAAATCGGTACACTTTGTTACGACGCCGGAGTTGCAGTTTGCACTAATTATTATTCGGAAAGCTCGGTCGCGGATGTATATAATGCCAAAAACGCATTGAAATCTGTTTTCAAATATGGCCAGGCAATCTCCGGCTATAACGATTCCAATGACATCGGCTCGGGTCTTACCAATATGATTAATCCCAATCTCGATGCAGGCGACCCTGTTATTCTCGCAATTAATCGAAAGAATGGCGGCCATGCCGTCCTTTGCGATGGATATGGCTACAGCAGCGAAACAATGTACCGTCATCTTAATATGGGCTGGGCTGGAATCAGTGACGCATGGTACAACCTGCCGGACGTCAACGCGATAGACCGCACCTATACCTCAGTCGTGATGTGCATATACAATATACATGTCACGCACGATAGCGATGGAGAGGTAATCAGCGGCCGCGTCTTAGACCATAACGGCAAACCAGTCGCAGATGCCAATGTCTATGCAGAATCCATCGACAAGAAAACTATTATATCAACAAGCACAAATAAAAACGGTATTTACGCCTTCGATTGCAACTCTGCTACATCATATACAATCCATACTGTTGAACCTGGTTTGATTTTTTCAGACAAAATTGTAACTACCGGAACTTCAATTAATAATAGACCCGTTTCAGGCAATATATGGGCAGTAGATTTCAAGGCAGATTATGCCGGAGATTTCGATGGCGATGGCGACATTGACAGTTCAGACTTCGCAATATTCGCATCAGCCTGGCAATCCACCCCCGAAGACAAAAAATGGCTCCCCTCCTGTGACCTTAGCAACCCCCCCGACAATATTATAAACTCCCTCGACCTGAATATCTTCATATCCAACTGGATTACAAACTCAAAATAATTTATAAATTGTCTCAAATCAATAATAGAAGCTTAAATATTTGATATTGCATATACTGAAACTTTATTATAATATAATCAAATGGAAGTAAAGGGCACATGTCGTTTATGTTATACGAACTCTTCATTGAAAGAATCTCATATAATCCCCAAGTCAATGTTTAAATTTATTAGAGATAAAGCTATGGATAATAGATTTTATGAACTTGGTATAAATACTAACAAAATAATTCAAGACGGACCTAAAGAATACCTTCTTTGCAATGAATGCGAACATAAAATCGGACGATTCGAAAAGTACTTTAAAGAATCTATTTATATGAAGCGACAAAGAATAACAAAGAAATTAGATAATAGATGTTTTATATTTAACAATCTTGATTATCGTATCATAAAATTGTTTTTTCTGTCAATATTATGGCGAATGAGCATTTCTTCTTTAGATCAATTTGATTCTATATCATTAGAAGAAGATGAAGACAAAATACGTTATATGATTAACGAAGAAAATCCAGGAACAAGTGATGAGTATTCAATAGTAGGTATAATTCCTCTCATCAATGGTAGATTTCAAGAAAGTTGGATGTGTTTTCCTCTCGTAGATAAAATTACGAATATTCATTGTATGATAATAGTTGGCATTTATTATATAATGTCACTGACTCAATATGACTTAAATCTATCCGAATGTATGATAAACGAATCAGGAAATTGGATAATGCCAAAATTAGATTTTTTACCAAATACCATTTTTAAAGGATTTAATTAATAGCATCTTTTAAAAAACGTCATAAGTTTTAATCAATACGTAAAAAGTAATGTTTACATAATTTTTTTTTGATAAGATTATCATATGGTAAGAAACGAATTTCCAAGATTGGAGAGGATGGCTTTTTCGGTTGGGTCGGTTTTTGACAAATCGGATGAGAAAGCATATTGGTTATCGAAAACACCGAAAGAGCGACTGGAAGCTGTCGAATTGATGAGTCAAATCATCTATGGCTACGATCCATCTACCACAAGACTTCAAAGAGTTTTTGAGATTGCTCAACGCAAATAAAGTTGAATATCTGTCAGTTTGTAAAAATCATAGCGGATTCATTTTTTATATTATGCTCTGTTCGTCTAAATTAAATAGTATAGGAATTTATAATATTAGCGAAAAAGGGTAATATGGATAAATAGTACCCGGCGAAGCCGGGATAAATTCATAAAAATTCAGAAAAACTTTCTTTTTTCTTGACATATGTACGCCAATGGCGTATATTATAATTAATGGAATTTATAGAAACAAATATATTTACTCGACAGATTACAGAATTATTAAATGATTCGGAATACGAACTGCTCCAGCATGAACTGCTGCTTTATCCCCTTAAAGGGGTATTAATTAAGAAAAGTGCCGGATTACGCGAACTTCGCTGGAAAATGCAAAGCAAGGGAAAGCGTGGCGGCATCAGGGTAATTTAATATTACATAACTGAAGATGAAAAAATATATATGTTATTGGCATATCCAAAGAGCAGTAAGGATAATCTTAATAATAAGGAATTAAAGATTCTCCGTTCTATTGTAGAAGAGGAATTATTATGAAAAAGGAAATGTTTAACGAGCTTGCACAAAGTATCCATGAAGCCGGTAAGATTAGAAAAGGCCTAAAAAAGCCTTCACGTGTTTTCAAATATAAACCTGTGGATATTAAAAAAATCAGAAGCAAAGTACATGCCTCACAGGTTGAAATGGCTCATATGATTGGTGTAAGTGTGAAAACTCTGCAAAATTGGGAGCAAGGTCGCAGGAAACCCCGCGGACCTGCCAGAGCGCTTCTAAAAGTTTTTGATACAAATCCGAAAGATGTCCTTAAAGCACTCAAGTAATTGTGCATACCGCAATATAATCATATAGCAACAGATTCAAGGAGCATGCTCCGGCAGAAGCCGCTTTTATTTTATGGAAATGAGTTTTATATGCCTTCAAGTAATGGAAGTTTGTTAAATAAAGCACAATGCAAGAAATTCGCGCTTAGATGGGCTAAGGAAAGCAGAACCGGATGGAAACCCGACAGGGTATCGAAACAATTTATCGATGATATCGAGACCAAAGTTCGCCTGCTGATCCAGTCTGCAATTAAGCGTCATCCAACAGTCGGGAAAACTATAAAGGATTTCGTATAAGCTCCATTAAGTGTACATGCTGCCATCATCCGGATTATACACTAATCTTTTCATCCCATCTATTTTGTTCGACGGAAGCTAATATTTTCTCGGCACATTGAAGTGCGGCCAGGCCTTCTTCTGCGCTGACTTCAGGCATAAATTGCCTGTCTGTGACCGCTCTTAAAAAAGCCTCCTGCTCCAGGCGCACAGGCTCTTTGTCATCTATTTCAAGCGGCTCGATATGAAGCAGCTCAGGCCAGTTCATAGTGCTAAAATCAAAATCACCGGAAGCCTTCTTTTCATTTATGAGCTTAACTATGTTAATGTTCGGGTCCGCTTTTATAATTATCCCGCTTTTTTTGAGATAATCCATACTTAAATATGCCTGCCTGCTGAATACTCTAACCTTTCTTTCGGTTTTTATCGCGAGCCTGGAAGCTGTAATATTGGCGATGCAGCCGCTTGCAAAAACGATCCTCGCGTTGCAAATGTCTTCTTTATCTCCGATAACGCTTACACCTACGGCGTCAACTTTTTTAATCTCACTTGCAGCTAAAGAAAGAATAATATCAATATCGTGAATCATCACGTCCAGCACAACTCCGACATCGGTCGAGCGAAACGGGTACGGGCTGATACGATTAGACTCGATAAACTTCGGCTCTATATCGAGCCTTTTAATCGCCTGTACCACGGGATTGCATCGCTCGGAATGTCCTACTGCGACAACTGCATTTTTCTTTTTTGCAAGGTCCACGATTTCCCTGCCCTGCTCGACATTTGCGGCGAGCGGCTTTTCTATCAGCACAGCTATATTATTCTGAATCAAGACCTTCGCCAGCTCCAGGTGCTCAATAGTCGGAGCAGCTATCGTCACGGCATCGACTTTATTTAGAATTTCCGCAATATCACCCGAAGCCTGACAATTGAATTTTTCTGCGAGAGATTTTGCTTTCACTAAATCGGTATCCACAACAGCTATAAGCTCGCTTTGAGGCAGTTGGTCATAGATTTTAGCGTGAATCGCGCCCATCTTTCCGGCGCCGATAACTGCGGTTCGTAACTTTCCATCCTGCATTTTATAACCTTATTTTTCTTTAAACAGCAAAGCCATCCCGGCCTTACAATCATGGGTTGGAAGCCAATGATACGATAATCTTAATGTTTGCGGCTCAGCTCACGGTATCTTCCGAACCTGTGCCGGCTGCTTTTAGTTATTGCATCAATCATTGCTTTGACATTTTCATCGAGTCCATCTTCGTTAACCATCGCTTTTGCATTTTCGAGCAGCGAACTACCTTCTCTATATAACCTTCTATATGCCAGGCAGATATTTTCCTTGTCCTTGTCGTTCAATCCCGCACGAGTCAATCCGCGAGTATTGACTCCCCGAACTTTTTGAGGATAAAGGCCGCTCACAATTACAAATGGCGTAATATCCCTGTTAACTCCCGTTAATCCCGCAACATAGCACCATTTTCCAATAGTAACAAACTGATGTGATGCTGCCAGGCCGCTCATCCATGCTCCGGATTGTATCAAGCAATGACCCCCTATTTGAACATAATTACTTAAAACTATCTTGTCTTCGACAACACAGTCATGCCCGATATGCACTCCGACCATAAAGAAATTGTCATTGCCGATAGTTGTGGATTCCCCCGGGTAAATACTTGGATGGAGTGTCACCTGTTCGTGAAAGCTGTTATTGTTGCCTATAACAAGCCCCCCTGTTTCGGTATTCGGGTCCAAGCGTAAAAGCTGAGGCCGGCTGCCAATCACACAATTTGCAAAAAAGTGATTTTGTTCACCTATTTTTACGTCTCTGTCAATTATAACGTTGGCTTCGAGTATTGTCCCCTCACCTATCGTTACGCCTTTTTCGATAACGCAATTCGGACCAACTGTAATTCCACCTGATAACATGGCTTCTTTATGAATAACTGCACTTGGATGTATCTGACTCATTTCTTCTGCTCTAAAAATCCTAAATTCTATCGTCATCGATAAGCATAAACCTGATTTGCGCCTCGGCAACCAGTGTGTCACCAACCATTGCCGTGCAACGACACTGCGCCATCGTTTTTTTCAACCTGACCGTCTCTGCAATAAGAATTAACTGATCCCCCGGGACAACGGATTTACGCAGCTTTACCTTATCCATGCTTAAAAGCACCGCCAGCTTACCCGTATGCTCCAGTCTTTGGGCAAACAATAAGCCTGAGACCTGTGCCATTGCTTCGACAATTAAAACACCAGGCATTATTGGTGTACCAGGGTAATGTCCCTGGAAAAACTGCTCGTTAAATGTTACATTTTTAATCCCCCTGATTCTCGTATCGCCTTCTATTTCTATAACCTTATCCACTAATAAAAACGGGTATCTGTGCGGCAGAATCTTCGCAATCTGTCGAATATCCAAAAGCGCATCGGTCCCGAATTTATGCATTCTCTCCTGCTGCAGAGCAGCTTCGTAAAGTTTTCGTGCAAGCTGCTGGTTGAGCACATGGCCGCTCTTATAAGCTACGATTCTTCCTTTTACCGGCCTGCCGACAAGCTCGATATCGCCGATTAAATCGACAATTTTATGCCTGACACATTCATTGGGAAACCTGTAAGTGTTCTTAATCGGGCCATCGGAATTGATAACCAGCAAATCCCGCGGTCCGATATGCGTTCCCATTCCGCGAGCTTGAAACTGGATGGCTTCAGATTCGAGAAGAAAAGTCCTTGCAGGAGCAAGATTTTTTTCAAAATTCTCAGGAGTAACCCGGCAGCTAAAAATCTGCCTGCCAATGCCT
The DNA here is from genome assembly GCA_964430845.1 of uncultured Pirellulales bacterium. Taxonomy (GTDB): domain Bacteria; phylum Planctomycetota; class Phycisphaerae; order Sedimentisphaerales; family Anaerobacaceae; genus JAFGPS01. Next base: position 12,999 of record CAYSHS010000047.1, read on the forward strand.
GTGTGTCCGCCGTAATCAAGATCATAGGTTATATTTAAACTGTCATCCGCGTATGGAAGCGCATATATACTTGCATCACCAGATGTTATCGAAATGGGTTTATTAATAACAAATTCTCTCCGGCTGATGTTCTGCTCCACGAGACCTGCTCTTTTAAGAACTTTTAGATATTCAGCACTGCTGCAATCCGGCGCCGGAAGCTCGGGGCCTTCAACTTCGATAATTAAATTGTCGATTTCAAGTGCGTTTACTACTGCCAGGCAGTGTTCCACTGTTTCTATGCTTACAGTTCCGTTTTTTATTGTCGTACGTCGGCTGCGTTCGGCGAGGCTGGCTGCAACTGCACTTATCCGAACCGGCTCGGGAACATCAGTCCTTATGAAAGTTATACCAGAGTCCACGGGAGCCGGGCGAAAAATTACTTTTGCTTCCTTGCCTCCAAATAAGCCGAGACCCCGGATTTTACATTCATTTTGTATCGTTTTTTGCAGCTTCAAGAGCCTCTACCCTTTTAATCATTTGCTTTAACTGCTCTTTCATCTTCGGCAAACGCCTTGTGAGAAACACTACCCGCATAGCTTCACTCCGATCGGAAGCAGGAGTCAATGCCAATATCTTGCCGGCGGGAATACTATTAAATATGCCTGCCTGCGCACCAGCCATTACACCGTCTCCAACATCAATATTATCTACCACACCTACCTGTCCACCAAGAACAACACCATCACCCAGCCTGGTACTTCCTGAAATTCCAACCTGGCCCGCCAGGAGGCAGCATTTACCAATGACAGCGTTATGGCCGATCTGAACAAGATTATCAATTTTCGTTCCTGTACCAATTATAGTATTATCAAATTTTGCCCTGTCAATACAGCAGTTAGCGCCAATCTCCACGAAATCTTCGATAATCACACCTCCATTGTGAGGAATATGGCAATGCGCACCATCAATAAAAGCGTAACCGAAACCGTCTGAGCCGATAGTGGTGTTTGCCTGAACGATTACATTATTGCCAATAAGACAATTGTGATATATTACGACATTACAATCAATGCGGCAATCGTTTCCTATTTTAGAATTTTCTCCAATCATGCAGCCATTTCTGATTATCGTATTTGAACCTATTTCTACACCGTCATCGATAACGACATTGGCGCCGATTGATACTCCTTTATCAATTCTCGCATTTTCAGCAATAATAGCTGTCGAATGAATACCAGCAAACGGTTTTTTTAGTTTCGGGGCGAAAATTTTTAGTACGTCTATTAAGGCTTTATTGACATTTCCGACAATAAGCTGAGGTATTTCCAGGTCTTCTATGCTTTCAAATACAATAACAGCACCTGCCCGAGATTCTGCGATATGGGCTTTATGCTTACTATCCGAAACGAAAGTAACGCTGCTTTCAGTTGCAGATTTTATTGGCGATATCGAGTTTATTCGCCGGGCAAATAATTTTGAATCGCCTATTAATTCAGCATGTATGAGTTTTGCCAGTTGCTCAACTGTCATCTCCATGTTAATCGAAACGCTCCAAAAACATGTACTTGAATTAATTTCCCGTTTGATTTTCCTGGTTAAGCTTTTCAATTACACTGTCCGTAAGGTCCACACATCCGGCGCTGTAGAGAACCTTATGTGTCCTGACAATATTTGCAAAATCATCTGCTCTTTGAGGGGAAAGGTCAGGCTCCTCGACAGCCAATACCAAATATAAGTCTTTTTCCGTACCAAGATCATTGGCTATTTTAAGGATCTTTTTATATAAATCCATTTTCCAAAGCTGGTTTTTAAGACCCTGCTCCTGCTGATTGAAATCCT
>CAYSHS010000048.1:0-14763 GCA_964430845.1 uncultured Pirellulales bacterium
CGGTGGTCTTACTTCTTCGGGAGCTGCTTTGTGAAGTGCCTGCCTCAGCACATTTTTTATAACATTAGGATCAAAAGTAGTTTGCGATGAATCATTATTCAATTTAAGTAGTTCTTCAATACTCATAGAAGTCAGTTCCGGCGGTATTTCTATTTTATGTTCTGAAAAGACAAGTAAATAAGCTGCTAATACAACCGGAATTAATACAATTGAAGCGGCAATGGCAATTTTACGCCAAATATGAAAATTTGATTGTACTGTAACCTGTGTTTGAGTATTGTTAGATGTAAGTTTCTCAATAATCGCCTTCTTATTTTCTTCGTCCATTTTTAGCTCCTCTCCATGCAAAGAAATGAGGTTTTTAATATTTTCTTCAAAACAGTCTTTCTTTTCCATTTTTATTCACCTGACCTTTTAACCTGTGAAGTCCGGATTTCCTGCCAACTTGACAAAAGCCTTCTCAAACGATTTTCTCGCCCGATGAAGAAGCACTTTTGCGGCTCCCTCTGTTATTTGCCTGAAATCAGCGATTTTCTTTATCGAATCACCATTATAGTAATGCAGCTTCAATACTTCACTATAACCCGCCGGAATATCTCCTAATGTAATTTGTACAAGTTCAGCTATCTCCTGTGTATGAATAATATCTTCAGGTATAACCTCGGAAGCTAAATTTCTGCAATAATTGAGGTATTTCGAGTCCGGCACATAAACACAGGTATTTGTTAAACTTCGTTTTTTTGCTCTCAAAGCCTTTTTTATGTGATTTCTGCTCAAAAATAGCAGCCACATATACATACTTGCCTTTTTCGGGTCATATTGAGCCATTTTTGTAATACCTTCGAGAAACGTATCCTGCACAATATCCTGTGCCAACTCTTTATCCCTTCCAACTTTATAATAAATAAACGTAAACACAGCATCTGCATAGCGGCGGAACCACTGTTCTATCGCCGCAGGGTCTTTTCGAGATAGTCCGTCACTTAATTGTTTAGTGCCGCACTCATTCCTGTTATTTTGCCCTGGCATCATTACATAAATGTACCTCAAAAAAGATTTGGTTACAGCAGAAAATATATATAAATCCTATTAGTACCGAAAATGAGCTAAAGTGACTAAAGTGAGCTAAAGAATCTTTTTCTATATCATTATTTATATAAATCGATATATCTTCTTATATTTTAAGCACTTACAACTATTTTTGACTCATAAAATATTCTTCCTGTTTTAACATTTGGCTATTTTTATAGAATTGATAATATGTCATCAGGAATATTAAATAATTTCTCTTGACCGATATTCCGATATGTTCTATGATAATATTTAGTAAACAGCAGTTGATGAACTGGATTGTATCGAAACTTGTGTATCGGGACTCGGGACTCAGGTTGTGAGCCGCAAGTTAAGGGCACAAGAGACGAACATAACGAGAAAAGAGTTATAACTCTTTTTTACAAAGGTAGTTAAGTTACAAAGAGGCTTTTTCAGCGTCTATAAAGAGAATAGAAATGATGCTTGTATCAATATTTATCGAGAATCTTATCATACTTCGATTTATGATGCTGGAAAGTAAATTTAGTGTGAAACGAAATCTTCTTAAAAAAGTATTCGGTTATTCGCGAGGAAACTATAGTCTAAGTAAGAAATTTAACAAAAGCAGTAATCAAAAAATATCTTATATCACAACTAATGGGAGGTGCTCTAAGATGTTTTTTTTACAAAAAAAGGCATACATACGGGAGTTTTTAACTCCGTATGTGTGTTGTACCCTGCTAATAAACAACTATCGGCGAAAACCTGTGCTTATTTAAAATAATTTCGTAAATCACTTTTATCCGTCAAAGAATCCCAATTGACGGACTTACTGCCTGGGAAAATCATCATTCCTTTACATCAGCTTCTCTTACGTTGTGTAGCGAATTGCTATTCAGCCGGATAGTAAATGAATTAAAAACTACAGGGAAAGGTTGAAGATATGATGAATGCCATAATTATGAAAACTGGCATCTCGAATATTTTGTCGGCTTTTGGTGTCGAAAGCATCATGGCCACGATTATCGCGTTTATTTTGGGAATTGCTTTATGCGCGATTATCGTCCAGATGATAACCAAAGCCAAAGCGAAAACTTTCGAGCAAGACCTGCAAAGGCAAATTGACGGCGCCAATAAAGAAGCGGAAAACATAATAAAATCCGCCCAAATAGAAGCGGCGGCGGAAGCCATCAAGAAAAGAGAAGAATTTACCTTCGAATCCAATAAAATAAGAGCTGAGCAGCACGAAAACGAGATGCGATTGACAAAACGAGAGGACGTTATCGAACGACAGGCTGAAAATCTCCAGCAGAGGGAAAATACCTTAAAACAACAGCAGCAGGAGCTGAAAAAGAGATTATACAATATTGATTTAAAAGACAAACAGCTTTCGACAGTAATGGCTCAGCAGAAAAACCAGTTGCTCAAAATCACTTCTATGGGTATTGAAGAAGCAAGGGAGCTTCTACTCAAACGTCTCGAAGATGAGTGTGAGCATGAAATGTCCGCTTTGATTCAGCGTAAAGTCGAGGAGGCAACCGAGATAGCTGGTGACAAATGCCGGGAAGTAATCAGCACTGCTATTCAGCGTTACGCGGCAGAACAGACCTGTGAAGCAACAGTTTCTACTGTCGAGATTCCAAACGATGATATGAAAGGAAGAATCATAGGCAGGGAAGGACGCAATATTCGAGCGTTCGAGAAATCCACAGGAGTCGATGTTATCGTTGACGATACGCCTGGAATGATTGTCGTGAGCGGCTTCAATCCCGTAAGACGCGAGGTCGCACGCCTGTCAATGGAAAGGCTTATCCAGGACGGCAGAATACATCCGTCACGAATCGAGGAACTTGTTGCCCAAACAAAAAAGGACATAAACCACAAACTGCTTCAGCTTGGTAAAGACGCCGCTGTCGAAACAAACGTCAGGGGACTAAGCAATAAAGTTCTAAGTCTTATAGGCGCCCTGAACTACAGGACAAGCTACGGCCAGAACGTCCTGCGCCATAGCATCGAAGTTGCATTCCTCTCGCAGGTTATGGCAGATGAGCTTGGTCTCGATGGCTCCATTGCCAGACGCGCTGGATTGCTCCACGATATAGGTAAAGCAATTGACCACGAAGTGGAAGGCAATCACCCTACTATAGGCACAAACTATCTTAAAAGATTCAATGAATCACCGATAATTTTAAACGCGGTAGCCGGCCATCACGGCGATATTCCCGCTGATAATCCATATACTCCTCTTGTTGCTGCTGCTGATGCGATTAGTGCTTCGCGCCCGGGAGCAAGGAGGGAAACACTCGAAAGATACATCAAGAGGCTGGAAAAACTCGAAGAAATCGCTGGCGGATTCAAAGGAGTCGAAAACGCATACGCAATCCAGGCGGGGCGGGAAATACGCGTTATTGTTTCCGCAGACCAGGTCGATGACGCCGTTGCTATGAAAATCGCCAGGGATATTGCCAAAAAAGTCGAAGATGAGATGACCTATCCAGGCGAAGTACAAATTACACTGCTGCGAGAGGTTCGCTGTATCGAGTTCGCAAAGTAGTATGGGCTTTAAGACAAGGTGGCTTATTCTGATTTTTATATTTTGAATTTTATTAGACTTTATGAAAATTAATATTCTTTGTATCGGTGATATTGTAGGAAGACCCGGCAGGCGAATTATCGCGGATAAGCTCAAGGCGCTGGTTGAGGAGAATAAAATTGACTGCGTAATAGCCAATGCTGAAAATGCAGCCGGTGGGTCTGGTCTTACTCCTCAAATATATGAGAAGCTGAATAAATATGGTGTAAATCTAATTACTTTAGGCGACCATACTTATCGCAAAAGAGAGATTATCCAGACACTGGAAAAAGCCGACAATATCGTGCGTCCTGCCAACATGTCCGAACGAGCAGCCGGCAAAGGTTTTGCTGTATATAAAACTGCAAAAGGCCCGACGATCGGAGTTTTGGCTTTGATTGGCAGGCTTTTTATGAAGCCTGCAGATTGCCCGTACAATACTGCAGACAGAATACTGCCCCAGCTTCAGCAGAAGGCAGATATAATTGTCGTCGATTTCCACGCAGAGGCAACCAGCGAAAAAATCGCTATGGGTTACCATCTCAACGGCCGCGTGAGTGTTTGCTTTGGAACGCATACACACGTAGTAACCGCAGATGAAAAGATTTTTCCGAATGGCACAGCCTACATCACAGACATTGGCATGACAGGCCCGCACGATTCGATCCTTGGACGAGGAGTCGAGAACGTTCTAAAATCTTTCAGAACGCAGATGCCCTTTCCATTCGAGATAGCTTCAGGCGATATCAAGCTGAACGGGATTCTGGTTACTGTTGACAGCAGCACAAAAAAGGCCGAGAAAATCAGGCGTATCTGTATCGATTCCGAATCGGACGAATCTGCAATTTACGACAGCGACGACGGCAAACCAGAATACCTAAACAACCATTTTTAGTCTATCGGTTATTTAGCTGCTTCATCCGGCAATAGTTCTCTGCTAAAAACGAAGTTGCTGTCTTAGAAAGTCATATCGTAGATGCCTCAAAAGGTTATATGAAAATTAGAATTTCAAAAGTCTTTCTTAACTCTAAATTTGATATACCAATTACATTAAAATACATATCTGGTCTATACGAACCAGTAATGTTAACATTTAGGAATCATCCGACAAAAGGGCCAGAAGTTATAATATCTTCACCTGAACACAAAAACAATGCCTCGATCTTTTTATATGAGAGTATTAAATTTACTGGTTTTGGTCCACCAACTTATACTGAAGATTTTATATTTAATTTGTATTATAATGAATCAAAGGGCTTTTTAATTCCGGAAGATGGCGAAGTTCGCTTCCAAAATATTCCACCTTCTACCTCATATAAACTTCCACCAATACGATTAAATGGACCTACTATGATTGGATATTTTAATGAAGAAGATAAAGATAAACATATAGATACAACACCAGAATTGGAAGCTCTTAAAAAACATTTTCAGACATATTAATCTTCAAAATATTAATATAAGATTGCCATAGCCCTTCGGGCTTTGCAATAACTTTGTTCATTCGTGGTTATAAATACTTGTTGGTAAATGGATTCCCGCCTTCGCGGGAATGACAAAGTCGTAATAATGAATAATCCGTGTAAATCAGCATGAATCTGTGGATAATTATTTTTATTGTTCTGATATGTCGAGGCAGAGCATTTTGTTCATGTCTCGGACTATGAGGCGGCCTGATGCGAAGGCCATTGGTGCCCATGCGTCGGGGCCTTCGAGGACTTTGGATTGGGCGAGCTGAACATAACCTGTTGTATTTGCCTGGGCGAGAGTTAATGTTCCCTCGTCATTTAAGATGTAAATTTTTCCATCTGCAATTGAATATGGTCCGAGGCCCTGTGCGCCGAAGCGGCTTGTGCGAGAGCTTGACCAGGTGACATTGCCATCGAGGTCGAGGCATACTAATTCCCTGTCGGGAGTAATTCCATAGATATGATTATCGTAAAGAATCGGCGTCTGCTGCTCTGAGCCGAAGGTTTTTGAGTCCAGCTTGTAAAGAACTTTCGACATTATCTTGTCATTTTGGAGACTTAGCTGTACCATTTCGGCGCCTGAGTTGTATCCGCCCGATAAAAACACCCTGTCATCGCCAACAATGAGGGGACAGGCTACGTTAGCAAGCTTTATTTTCCAGTCTGGGTACTCCCATAACAGCCTGCCATCTTGTGCGGAAACCGCGACTACGCCGCCTGTCGTGCAATATAGATACATGTGCTTACCTAAAATATCTGCGGGTGTTATCGACGAATGTGTCATTTTCCAGTTATTAGGATTGAGTGTTTGCCAAATGATTTCGCCGCTATTGCAATCCACAGCCATCATCAATGGAGTACCTCCGGGAGCGATTATTGCTTTATCATTCTCGATAAGGGGACACTGACCTGTGTACCATTCGGGAACAGTCGCTCCGAAATCTCTGACTAAATCGAGCATCCATTTAAATTGACCTGTCATGGAATCGAGGCATGTTACATGGCACTTGGGGCCAATTGTCACTATGTATTTTTCCGTTACCGCCGGGATAGTGCGGCTCATGCCGTGATTACGCTTTATTTTCACAGGATACGAATATTGCCAGATGTCCCTGCCGTCATCGAGCGACATACACCTTATCAGGTCTGCTTCGTTTTTCTGGTCGTAATCGATAACATAAACGCGTCCGGCGAGGACAGCCGCTCCGGCGAAACCTTCTCCCAAATCTTTCGACCATAAAACAGGAGGGCCGCTATCAGGCCAGGTTGATGCAAGTGTGATTTGCCCCCTGCTTATCGCATCAAAATATGCACCACGAAAACCCGGCCAGGCTCCGGTTAAAGCTGATGGAACGCCATCCAGCTTGACCAGTGTACCTGTGATTTTTCCTCCTGAAGTCTGCTCATCGGGAGAAGCCAAATCACGCTCGCTCGGTAATCGTATAGTAAGCTGCTTCGCGGTATCTCCGCTTAACCATAAGTACAGTGACACGATTCCAAATACAAATATAATTAGCGGTATCACCCTATAAATCCCGGTTGGAAGAAATGAAGCTGTTCTGTGTACTTTTTCCTGCATCTACTCGTTCCTCAATGCGTCCATCAATGAGCCTCTAAGAGCTAATGTCGCGGCAAACCAAATCCATAAAATTGCACTAATACCAATTGCGGCAATCATCAGATACGGCACGTGTGCTCTTGTTGTTCGCAAAACGGGTACAACTGAAATAAGTGCGGCTATAATTCCGCAAAGCAATCCGTACAGCATCAAGCCGCTATGCTCGAGAAATATCAATTTTTTTAGGGTAGCCTTGTTATACCCGACCGCCTGGAGCATTGCTAGCTCACCTCGTCTTTCAAGCACGTTGCGAAGCACTACAAGACCTAATCCGATACTTCCGAGAATCATTCCCAGACCGCCCAACAACATGAAAATTGACAGATATGTATTTTCAACACCCATGAACCGGCCAAGCCGCTGCGAGGCAGGCATCAGCTCCATGCCATAATCTCGTAATGTTGAAGTAAGCTTATCTGAAATATTCGCAGCATCTTTTTGTGGAGCATCTATAAAGAACATTCTATAACCTTCATCGGATGGAAAACGTTTTACAAATTCATCTTCGGAAATCAGCAGGCTTCCCTGCATCATGGAATCGTTCAGGATGCCGACTATTTGCAGTTGAAACTGTCTACCTTTTTCATCAACGTAATCGAGCTTGTCACCAATCGACTTGCCAAGCGCCCAGAATACAGTTGCGTAGTCACCTATTGCAGGAACTACATCATTAGACGATTCATTATTTAACAGCATCCATGCTTCTTTTTTGTCGGCGCCTTTTATTATTTGCTTGAATCCAAACGCACCGCGTTTCTGCAGCTCCTGCGGCTGCACACCCAAAATTCGCGGCATCTGCGCCCGATTCAAATTGAGGCAGCTTGCATCGTCACCATCACGCACGCGCAACTGTACCACATTCACGTCTTTAAAGTCACTATCATCGAGCCTCATTGCTTTACGGCCTGATGCGCTATTTAAATCATAAAGGATACCGATGGTAGATTCGCCATAAAGCGCAAATCCGCCCGTTCCAGAATCCCGCTGCTGCGCCCGGGAAGAAGGGCTCTGCTTGTTTGCTCCTACTGCTATAACAAGAAATATACCACAGGCAAGCAAACCAATCACCGCGAGACTCCTGCCGCTTCGGCGGGTAGAGTTTCGCAAACCAAAACCGGCAAGCGAAGTCACCGCCTTGTTCCAGCGGCCTGCAATCGTTCTCAATAAATAGTAACTCAAACTCAGTCCTGAAATTAATAGCAAAGAGCCTGCTCCGAAAAATGCTCCCGAAACTTCCTGGCTGTTACCCGTCCCCATAAAAGCGGCAACCAGCACTGCTCCAAGGGCAGAGATTACGGCTATCCATAAACCAACTCTGCCTTTTGATACTTTTTTCGCCTTGAAATACTGCCACCTGAGAGCGCCGGCGAGAAGCTCGCGTGCTGGTCTTTTTAATGACTTGCTTAAAGTTATCCATGACACTATCAGTGACAATATAATCGCGGCTAATGCTCCTGTAAAGATGGACGAGAGTTTCGCATGGAAAAGTATTTCCGAATTGCTCACCACAGATTGCCAGATTGTAGCCAAAGCATAAATTATTGCTTTTGTATAAAGCAATGCAGCTAACGTTCCTAATACAGCTCCCAAAACAGCCAATAGTAAACCTTCTGCCAACAATAATCTTTTTACCTGTTTCGGGGGCAAACCAACTGCCATCAGGATTCCAATCTGCTCGCTTCTGCTTTCGACTCCGAATATGAAAACAAGAGCAGTCAAAATCAATGATGCCATAATCAAAAACATGCTTAAGCCAAGAAATAACTGGCCGAAATCTGTTGTGCCGCTCCCTGCTTTGCTTCCTATCTCTCGAACCGGCATTGCGAATAAGCCTACAGAAGCGGGATCGACTTTGTTTAATATTCTTTGTGCGATGTCATTTTCTGAATGGTTATCAATCGGATATCGAACTGCTGTTAAGTTTCCATACCTGTTCGACCAGATATTCTGACCGGCCGCAAGTGTTACAAACGCTTTCGGAGTACCCCTGTAATCGTCCCAGTATTTTTCGTCCTTGTCACGTATTTTATTCAGGTCGATATCTATACCAGGATCCCAGTCCCTGCAATTCTCCACATCAGCCAAGCCAGGGAAATCAGGCATCATGTCCGGGTCTATTGCTTCTGCCTGCATCGGTAAAATTTTTCTTATTCTGAAACTCGTGCTCTTTTCTTCGAGCTTTCTCATCGGCGCCTGTACAAAATATTTCAACTCAAGTGTATCATTGATATTCGCTCCGAGGTCATCTGCGAGCCACTGGTTGATAATTATCTCATCATCCTTCATATCTTTCGGAATTATACTGTTCGCATCGGAAGCAGGCTCTATCGCTGAAACCATAGAATACGGCGTAGCATTATTACCAAATCTTATTTCATTAACAAAATAAGTAAGGATTCCAATTGAATTATTATCCGCGTTCAATGCCGCTTCGGACAAAATATCATCAATAAAAACTCTCCTGCTTCGGAGTTCAAAAACATTTTTATGATCGTACCTGTGAAGCTCAAGCTCTGCATCAGCAAGCTGCCATGTTTTTTTTATCGCGGTGTTCGTTTTCTCTATTGTAACGGTTTTATTTTTATTATCTGAAACCAAAATAATATCAGCTTGTCCTGCGCGATTTATTTTATCCTGCAGCCATTGCATCGGCACAAAAACATTTAACGGCCAAACCTGGTTGGCCTGCAGGCTGAATCGGCCAAAATCATCTTCACCTGCGATAGAAACTACTTTAAGTCTGAATGCAATGGACAAATCCGAATCAGGCGTCAAAGGGACGTCCCTCGGCATAAGGGAAGGTTTTTCTATTCGCAAAACAATATCTTTACCAACATCAGCGTTGAGCCGCAAAGCTAAAGGTTTGTTTAAGACAATAACATCGGTTGAATCTTTATTGAATAGATTCTGATTCTGTGAAAAATTGTAAAATCGATTATCGACTCCGAGAACCTGTACACTATTAACTCTTTTGGTCCCATTATCATTTGTAACCATGCCGCGCAACTGCAAAACTGGAGCTGATTTTGTTTCAAGCTGTTTTTCGAGATTATCAGATAACTCTGTACTGAAAAATCTGCCTTGTGGGACAAGAGCGAATTTCGTCGAGCATAACCTGTCATCGGTCAACTTTCCGAGTGTGTATCGAACGGAATCGCCTATAATGAGCGCTCCAGCCAAAACAGAAGTGCTTATAAGAACGCACAGCAGCACACCGAGGTTCGTTCTCCAGTAAAATAACAGGCTTTGTTTCGCAAGTTTGAGCAGACTCATTTTGTTTTCCTGCTTGTCAATACACCATCATTTAGCTTCATTATCTGACCAATTTGTTCAGCAAGCTCACGCGAATGTGTCACAGTAATTAAAGTTACCTGCTCGCTGCGATTCAATTCGACCAGCATATCTGCAACATTCTGTGATGCTTCTTTATCAAGCGAGCCAGTCGGCTCGTCGGCAAGAAGCAGCATTGGCTTATTTATCAAGGCTCTTGCAACTGCAACTCGCTGTCTCTGTCCGCCTGAAAGCTCTCCGGGACGATACTGTAAATACTTTTTCAGCCCGACTTGTTCAAGCAGCTCAACAGCTCTTTGCTGAGTCTCCTTTTGCGAAAACATTTTTTTATCGGCAAGAGCAGGAATCAATACATTCTCAAGAACTGTACACTGCGGCAGAAGATGATGCAACTGGAATACAAAACCAATTTTCTTATTGCGTATCTCTGCAAGCTCATTATCATTTAATTCAGCAAGATTTTTATCATCAAGAATCACTTTACCATCAGTCGGGCGGTCCAATGCGCCTATTATATTCAGCAGTGTGCTTTTGCCACAGCCTGAAGGACCGACAATTACAAGGGATTTTCCTGTTTCAACTTTAAGATTTATATCTTTTAAGACAGAAATTGAACCTGTTTCAACAGGTGATTCGAAATTCTTTTTTACATGAACAAGCTCAAGCATATTTAGCCTCCATGCTTTTTTTGCACCATTCGCTCGTAAATTTTAATCAGCTCGCGAGCATTAATTTCCACATCGAGAGTTTTTATAACAGCATCCCTTCCCTGCTTACCGAGCTTGTGAGCATAATCCGGATTCAGTAATAGAGGCTCCATCGCTTTTGCCAGCGAAGCTGCATTGTTTTCTTTATACAATACACCCCCTCCTGTCAATTCGATTAGCTCGGGAAAAACTCCGAAAGCAGGCTCTGCGACAGGCACTCCCGAAGCAAGAGCCTCAAGCACGTACAAACCATAAGCGACAGGCTGCTTTTCAGGAACAGACATTACTGACAATGATTTCAAAAAATCGAACCTGGTCTCTTTACTAAAATCAGGTAAAAATTCCACATTTTCAATACAACCCTCATAGCCAAGACGCTTTTTAAGTGAATTTATAAATTCAGCATCATCGCTTCTTGCACCTCCGGATATGCGCAGCCTAATATTTTGCAGCTTCGGATTTTTTTTCAATATTATAAATGCATCAACTAACGTATCCAGTCCCCTATCGTAACACATCCGGGAAAGATAACCTATTGTCGGAACTTCAGGGAGAATATCTCTATGAGAATACCCGTCAAGAGAAATACCCATGCGCACAACTTCAAGCAATTCCTTTTCGAGTGACAATTTCTCGCGCATTATATCGGAATAGTAATTGCTCACGGAAATAAATAAATCTATCTCCTTTGCAAGCTCGGAAATAATTTCCCACGATTGCTGCGCATAAGGATGTCCCAGGCCATCAATGAATCCATCCTCATCCTGCAGCAGACACAATACAGGCACGCCGAGCTTTTCCTTTATTGGTTTTGCAAGCCCGATTAAGAGCACGTTAGAGAGAGTGACAATATCAGGCTTGTTTTCGTCCTGCGAGAGCCAGTCAACAAGCCTGTTCAATTCCTTGACCTGCCTGCCGTGAGTTCCACGGAGCATGGACATTGTCGTTTCAGCCAGGTCTTTAGCGCTTGTCATACCTGCCTTTCGCCCGGCCCAGCGAAGAAGTGCGGGATTATCGAATATTTTATCAATCCATCGCGGCGTTTTACGAAATATCGATAACTTCTGCTGGAGAAAAACGTTTATACCTCCGAAAAAAATTGGAGCGCTGCTAACAACTATTTTCTCATCAGCATTTAAAGGTAAATACATAGGCAAGAGCAAAATTTCGTGCTCCAGCTTCCGCATTGCAGTAACTAAAGCAATATCGCGCTGGCAGTTTTCACAATAAAAACTATCGCCTGAACTTGGTGTTAAGTGAGCTATTTTCATAATGTAAATAGTTAAAATTGCCTAAAGTATAAAGTGTCTAAAGTTCAACACTTTAGGCACTTATAAACTTATCTTTCATTTTGTCCCAAAAGCATATACATAACCATCGTCACAGCCGATAATTACCATTCCCTGTGCTACGGCAGGCGAGGAAGTAATTCCCTGGCCGATTTCATAAGACCAGATTTGGCTGCCATCTGAAAGCCTTATCATATAAATTCGTCCATCTTCCGAGCCGACCATCACTTTATTACCGCAGATAACCGGCGAACTGTCAACTTCACCTAATGTCGCGAAAGTCCAGATTTTCTTTCCATCATTACGACTAATACAGTGCACATGTTCGTCCCGGCTTCCAACTACAACACAATTATCTCCAATCGCTGGAGAGGAGAAAAAAGGCGCATCACTTTCAGTATATTTCCACAGGATTTTTTCCGTTTTAATATCTGCCTTGAGAAATACATTGTCATAATTGCCAACATAAACTTTTCCATCCAATATTGCGGCGGAAGCGGCTATATATGAACCACCTTCGATTTTTGCGGTCTGTTTGCCATTAGTTAAAGAAATGACGTGAATAACTTCATCACAGCCTCCGAAAACAGCAACTTTGCCCTCGACTGCAGGTGAGCCATTTATATAATTTTCAGATTCGTATTTCCAGACAGGTTTGCCGTCTTTCGAGTTTATGCAATGCAGGAAGTTGTCATAACTGCCCACGATAATCCATATATCTTTTCCATCAGGAGAATATGTCCAGTTTGCGGCACCGAGAATCTGGCCATCAGTCTCATATTTCCATTTATATTCGCCTGTTTTGGCATCAACTGCATAGAAAAAGCCGCCAACTGAACCTGCATAAACTGTGCCGTCAATATATAAAGGAGCAGCTTCGACTGAATCATCAGTTTTATATGCCCAAACTTTCCGGCCGCTGTGCAAATCTATCGCGTAAATATTATCATCGTTCGAGCCGACAAAAACACAATTGCTGTCTATAACAGGCGATGATTTCACTTCCCCGCCTGTTTTGAATTTCCATATCATCTCAAACGAATCAGGCAATTCCCCTTTTGCCCTGCCAAGAAGTCCTTGCGAACCTCTAAACATTGGCCAATTGTTTTCGTTCTGCCTACTGCGTTCTGCGTTCTGTGTGTCGTTAAACTCGGAACGCTGAACGCTGAACTCGGCACGAAATATCATAAACAATGCAATTATTACTATTATGGCAAATGCGAGTAAAATAATCTTCCTTGTATTATTCATAAATATAATCATAACTTATTCTTTCAACACAGGCAATAGAATCCGAAAGAGGAGGATGTTTTTAATTATGGTTATGTGAAAACAGGAAATATGAAATGATGTTTTGAAAAAATGTTTTAGTTTTTTGTGTACTGGCTTCTTGCTTCTGCGATTAGTTTTAACATCTGGTCGGCCTGTGTTTGAATTTTGGGGTCAGTGTTGGTTACCCGTGAGTTCCATTTGGCGTATTCTCTGTTAAGGTGTGCGCGTGCTTTTTCACCTGTCATTTCAGAGGTAACACCAAGAATTGTTTCCACGTTTGCTTTATCGAGCATCTCGACAGGAATGATTTTTTCCATCATTATTCTGAATTTCTCACCATCAATCTCCATCCAGCTTACTATGTCCTTAATTAGCTGAAGCTCCTGTGAAACAACTGTGCCATTTGCTTTGGCTACTTGCAGGCATAAATCCAAAATATCATACCTGTTTGTCAGGGGAACAATTTCAGCGGCTTCCATACATATATCATAAGTATTTAATACATTTCCATTTCTAAAGAAATCAACTGTTTCATCTAATGCTTTTTCGAGTCTTTGGCGCGCATTATCAGAAGTCTGGTATGTATTGATATTTTCTCTTGCCCAGTTTTTTATTAACTCTATTTCACTGTCATACAAGTTACAATCTGCGGCACTGACAGAAAAGGCAAGTGCGACTGCAAGAGTCTTCGACCTTTCGATATTTTCCTGTAAATCAATATAGCCAAAATACGGATTTTCATGCTCGTAAATATATTGTGAAGAGGCAATCTTCTCATTATTTTCTGCTGAAAAAATAAAAATATCAAACTGCAATACCCTGTTTCCCCTTCGCGGGAAAATCAGCCAGTCAAGCCGCAGTCTTGCAACATTAGTCCATTCGGACAAAACCGTTATTTTATTAGGAAATTTGCCCAAATCAGAACAGTAGGAAAATTTATGAGACTCACCTTGTTGCCATTGTTTTACTTTAGCACGCACAGGTTTCGAGTTTTTTACTCCTTCTGTTATGTCTAAAATTGAAATCATTAGCTTCGCGCGGAGTCCGGGGTCCGGTGCATGTATCGAGCCGCAGATTTCAACTGCGAAAGCATCGAATATATCATTACTCTCCTTGTAAATTGCAGGCTGAATTCTGCAATTAAGAACATTTAAATCAGGATTTGTATTACATTGCGCATCACAGCCATCCATGTTGTGCAAACACAGCCTGGAAGTCTTTGCCAGGGAATGTAGAACCATGTATGCTGCTTTGCGAATAAGCTGAATAATCTCAGGGCGTCCCTTAAAATCGAGGGAAAAGAATACTGCGATTCCTGCTGCTATTAAAACTATAATCAGAATTGCGCCCATCTTTATCCCTTTGAATATCTTTACATTACCTTTGAGCCGCTAAGCTTTTTGCTTTCGTTATTCGTTTCCTCTTCGAGCATCTGTCCCTTTTTATTCAGGCCCAGCGCAACTTCAAGTGTTCTTCCCGATTCGACATCCTCGAACATGCAATGCATTCTCTG
>CAYSHS010000049.1:0-13335 GCA_964430845.1 uncultured Pirellulales bacterium
GACCGATTTTCGGCGGAATGTTAAAATCCGGCAAAAAAGCCGCACAGATGATAATTAACTTTTGCAATCCAGCTTAACCAGATTGCTTTTAATAAATTTTTCAATACCCATTACAACTTCGTTTTTGAGTTCTGCCGGACTTTGTGCAATCCACACAGTAAAATTATATAAGGTCTGCTCATCTACCTCAATCCACTTGTTGTTTATATATAAAAATACAAACAGGGTGGTTAATGCGATTCTCTTGTTGCCATTTTGAAAAGGATGGTTCTTAATCATCAGGTAAAATAGAATGCCGGCCTTGCGAACCAATGAAGGATACAGGGATTTTCTTGAAAACTTCTGAAAAGGAGTTAAGAGACAGCTTTCAAGAACATTCGGAAAGCGCGTTGAGTAGTCCGGAATCGGCTCATCGAAAGTCATCAACTCCCCTGCAAGATTAAACGCTATGTGCTCAACATCAGAGGTAGTAATGATTTTCATTCTTTACCTAACTTTCTCAACACCTCACCATAGTCTTTTACAGTCTTTTTTACAGCCTTCTCTATTCGACTCTTATCCCTGGCAGATGTTTTTTGGCCAAGAATATGAACCACTTCACGGTTGGTTATTACATACATTTTTCCGACTTTTTCGGCTTGTATTTGACCATTTTTAACGCGCTTCCAAACTGCTACATGGCTTATTCCTAATAAATCAGCCAATTCTGCGATAGAAATATATTGTTTCTTAGTCATTGTATATACTCGACTTACAACATTAACCTTCTTATTTATAGTTAATATTCATTAACTTATATTTCTTATGCTAATGTTATTTTCGGCATATTTCAAGCCTATAATAGAAAATATTTTTTTATTAGGTGTTTTTATGCAATCTGTTTTGTGCATACCTTTTTGAAAGCTGCTAATAATAATGGTGATGCCATTGCTCAATATCAAATTGGAAGCGAATATAAGATATTGAAAAACGACTATACAAATGCCATTGAATGGCTAACTAAAGCTGCTGAACAAGGTCATGTTGAGGCTTATAAGTGGGCAAATCTTGCGGCTACGCAAGATAAAGATTATATAAGTTTTAGGGATAGTATAAAGAACGAAATGACTCAAGAGCAAATAGCTGAAGACCAAAAAAAGGCAAGTGATTTTTATAATAAACAAAAGCAGAGAAATCAAGAAATATTAGATTCACTGAAAAATTAGAACCTTATTTTCTATCAGCCAAGCATTTATCAACTTCTAGGATTTGATTATTTATAAGCAGGCACAATCTGCTTTATCAGGGACAAATTGAATTTGCAGCTTCCTATGAAAAGCAAAGGCTATTTTTCTGAGTATAGCAAGGCTGTGTCCGTTATAATCTGCATCCTCTAATCGGCTGATTACCGACTGCGTAGTTCCGATTAGTTCGGCAAGCTGCTTCTGGCTCAAGCCGTTTTCTATCCGAAGATTATAGATATACCCTGCGATAGTCAGGTTCTCGCGTTCTTTTTCAAGAGATTCGAGCCTCTGCTTATTTTTCCCGATGTATCTTTTATGTAAAATCTCTACAGTGTTGTTTGTTTTCTTTGTTTTTGCCATAGTTAAAGCTCTCCTGAATACGTATGAGCCTGCTGATTTTCATAAAATCAGTTTCAACTCTAAATAACTTATTTCACAAACTATGGGACGATAACAGAAAATTACAAGCTTTTGACCTGCTGCCAGGATTTACGCTGAGTAGCTCGCAGACCGGAATAGATAGTCACAACAATCATGATAAGAAATGTTACTGTTGTGAACCAGTTACCCCAGGCTGCGGCTGGAACATGTGCCATTTTTATTATCACAGTTCCGATGGCAAAGCTTTGCGTGAACATCTTGAACTTGCCCGATATCGTTGCTGCGAAGTTGATTCCCTTAGCTTCTGCGATATGGCGCAGGATAGTTACATACGCTTCGCGTGCGATTAGTACAGCCGCAACGAGCCAGTGAATAAAAGTTAAAAGACCGTCATTTAAATTGAAGAGTTTGGGCTGTCCAATCAATGCAAAGCAGATAAAAGCTCCGCAAACGAGGATCTTATCCACGAGCGGGTCGAGCATTCTGCCGAATTTACTTGCGACGTTAAGCCTTCGGGCTGCTATTCCGTCAAAGATATCCGTCAGACCGGAAATTATGAAAAGAACAAACGCGGTATCCAGAAATGACGCACGGTTGGCGGCACTCGGTGCGTAAAGAATCATGACAAGAAAGACAAGCGTTAGTACAAGCCTGCTGAAAGTCAGAATATTCGGTATCTGTTTTATCATGGTCATAAGTTTACTTTGCTTTTATTTTTTTTCAATACTAAATCGGCTCTGCTATTAAATCATAATCCTTAAAATCGACAACTTTCACATCGATAAAGTTTCCTGATTGCAGCCGTGGATTTGTCTTTTTGACTTTTGACTGTATCAAACAGACACTATCTATATCGGGAGCCTGACCATAAAATCGTCCCCGGGAATTGTGTTTGCTTTCTATTGTATCTACCAGGCAGGTGATTTTGGAGCCGATTCTGCATTTGTTTTTCGCGAACACAATTTCCTGCTGGCGAGACATTATTTCTTCAAGGCGCTGCTTTTTTATATCATCTGGAACCTGGTCAGACATTTTCGCCGCATCCGTACCTTCTTCAGGGTAATATTTGAAGCAGCCAAGGGCATCAAACTGTGCCCAAATGATAAAATCGAGCAGCTCATTGAATTGCTGTTCGGTCTCACCCGGGAAACCTACTATCACGGTTGTTCGCAGCACGATGTCGGGGATAGCTGCTCGCAGTTTTTCGATTAATTGCACGATTCGTGTTTTCGTATCGGGACGATGCATGGATTTCAGTATGCCGTCATTTATATGCTGGATGGGAATATCGAGGTAATGAACAACCTTTTCACTTTTAGCAATAGTTTCAATCAGCTCATCGCTGATTCCCGTCGGATATAAATACATCAGTCGAATCCATGACAGAGAGTCTATTTTTTCAAGCTGAATTACAAGAGATGCCAGTCCATTTTGCATATATAAATCACGGCCGTAATATGTTGTATCCTGTGCGATAACATTCAACTCTGCAACACCATTCGATACTAATTCCTGTGCTTCAGCGAGAACAAGCTCCGGCGTTTTACTGCGGAACGGACCGCGTATCGAAGGTATCGTACAAAAGCTGCATCTTCTGCTGCAGCCTTCGCTGATTCTAAGATATGCCCAGTGTCCCGGACTGATAAGCAATCTTGTTCTGTCATCATGTATTTCACTTTGAGAACCAAATTTTTTGTCTATACAAATAATAGGCACTTTTGAGCTTAAAGTTTTCTTAATTAATTGAACAATTGAATCTCTATTTTCCAAACCGACGACCGCATCGATGCCCTCGACCTCGTCCGTGAGGCTGCTGCCCATTCTTTCTGAGAGGCAGCCTGCGACAATTACTTTTTTTACCCTAAGCTTTGGATTCTTTTTCCATCCTGCCGCTTCTTTTATTACATCGAGCGATTCTTCTTTGGCCGGCGCGATAAAAGCACATGTATTTATTACTACTACATCAGCCTTGTCAGGTTCAGCAACGATAAGCAGGCCGGCCTGCGCAATTTCAGCAAGCATTCTCTCGCTGTCAACTATGTTTTTCGGACAGCCTAAAGCAATGAAACCTACTGTAATTATTTTTTTCTGGTTCACCATAATTCCTTAAAATAGCAAAAAACTACATCTTCGTCCAAAGGAAATACTATTTATTACTAATTGCTTTTTAATATTATTGACGATAAAAACCTATACGTTATAATAATACATGGTTCTGTTTCTGCTTTAATTAAGTTACCATCAAGCAGTAGCAGGCAGTGCCGTAAGACGTGGAATTATTATTAGGTCTCCTGCAATGACCGGAAAATGCAACAAAATATTCCACAGTCAATGGTTCATGGGAGCTGTTGTTTTAGCAGTTATGCTATGGATGTGGGGAAATGTCCGGCTTTTCGCACAGGCAACTACCGAAGATGAAGCAACGGAGACTCTCTCGAAACTGCAAATTCATGGTATTCCAGAGCCTAATATCTCAATGCCTGAAATTTATTCGACACCCCCTGAAATAATCGAGCACATTGTAAGCGGGACGCCGGAATGGAAATTATTTTATTTTTGCAAGTATCAACCCTCCATTGAATTAAAAACAATCATCGATGAGCAGTTTTCCGAAAAAAATATCGACCCCAAAGGCAAGGAGTCAGTAAAACTGGATTACAATGTCAGCAGCAATTCAGCGACAAACCAGCTGATTGTAAAATGTCCGACCCGCGAAGATGCCCAGTCTGTGCTTAATACGCTGAACCAGATAGATGTACCCCCTATACAAGTCAAGATAGACTGCCTTATTTCCGAGATTTATGCTGATTTCACATATGACAGGGAAACAACAATTGCTATCGAAAACCTATTCGGAGAAAATATAGCATTAAAACCGGGAGGAACCCCTTTTGGAGCAGATGTTCAGCAACTTATCCAGGATGATGAATATTTGGCGGCATTTCCCGGTGCTTCTCTCAGGGAGCTGATCCGGGCAAGAATGGGTCTTAAAATAGGCTACTCGAGTTCAGACCATAAATTTACCGCACTGGTTGATTTACTTGAGTCACGGGGATTTTTGAAAATCCTGATGAACCCGACACTCGAAATAGTCAACGGTAAAACAGCGAAAGTTCAGTCAAGACAACATGTACCATTGCAGAAAATAACAAAAACAGTACCCGGCACAGGGACTACTACTATGGTTCTTACTGAAACAGAATACGTCGATGTGATCGATTCACTGGAAATTACACCGCATGTTTTCGCTGACGGTTACATCGGGCTGGAGACAAATATTTTACTTGGCTCGAAAAATACACCTGACGGTGTTAAACAAGTGCCCATCCTTACAGAAAAGCAGATTCAAAGCAAAGAAAACCGGATACGTCCCGGCGAGAGCCTTATTATAGGCGGCATACGAAAAACCGAGAAATTCGGCGTTGCGCGAGGTGTTCCGATACTTAAAGATATTCCCTTGATAGGTTTTCTTTTTTCCGGCGAGGACACCGAGCAGCGTGCAGTCGAGACAGTTTTTATATTGACACCTACACTTTCAACCAACGGCAGGCCGCGACAGGAAGTCATGGCTGAAACTCAAAGAAAACATGCAACAACCAAAAGCCCAAATAGTCTCCTGGAAACAATTACTGATCCTTTTGGAGCAGTCGCTCGAAATCAGGAAGCTGGCGAAAAGGCTTTTGACCTTGAAAAGGTACAGATAGAAGCTGAAGCTCAGAAAAAAGAGGCTCAAATCGCTGTAAGGCTGGCAAACGAGAGAGTTAAAAAAGCTGAGGAAGAGTTGAAAAAAGCAAAAGATGAAGCAGAAACAATAAAGGTTGATGCACAAAAATCTCAGATTGAGGCAGTCAAAAAATCTGAAAGTGAAGTAAAAGCAGGTAAAGAGAATAACGTGCCTGACTCAAATATAGTAATTAAAGAAAAATAATTGTAATATCCGATAAAAACGTATATAATTTTGGTTTTACGCGTATTTTCTGATATTAAGCAATAAGAACAAAACTTTTTTGGAGGAAAAATCTATGGATAATTTCGATCCTGGCCAGGCAGGCAATCAAAATTTCAACGAATCTATCCCTCTTGATGATGAAATAGAAAAGCCTGTACCTTTCGAGGATGTTGATGCAGGCAATATTGGTGCTTCACATTCACCCCTTGATTTGGGCAGCAGCCGGCCTGTTGAGGTCCAGAAAATCCAAAAACAGCAGCCCAAACCCGCCACACAGATAGTAAATAAAGCAATACAAGCCGACTCAACCGGCAGAATAACCGCTATCAGAACATTTTTTACCAAGTTACACACCGGAGCGCTAAGTTTTCTTGATGACCAGATAATCGATTGGCTCAAGAAAAATCCGGATATTGTCATAAAAAAAACGAATGTGTGCGTTGGTGAGGTTCAGGGCAAAAAAACCGAGCCAAATATAGTTATTACAGTCTGGTACTGAATTACAGCACAATTTTTGCAAAAGTTCGGTTTAAACTAATTTCAATCAAGTAAAAAACTTGGCATAAAATCCTTGACATATTCTGCATTTTGGATTAAGTTGTTTTGTTTGTGCATTTGTATGTAGCAGATGTACCTAAGTATCTATACTGTTTGGAGTTATTTGTGGCTAAAGAGTTAACTCGGAAACTAATCAACGCCGGAGTGCATTTTGGGCATGCAGTAAGCAGGTGGAATCCCAAAATGTCTCCGTACATTTTCGTAAAGCGCGGTAATATCCATATTATCGACGTTAAAAAAACCCTAAGGGGAATGCTGGTAGCCAAAAAGCTTCTCGCTGAGGTGGTATCAACAGGTAAAGATGTGGTTTTTGTAGGCACTAAGCGCCAGGCACAGAAAGCTGTCGAGACTGCTGCGGAAAAATGCGGCATGCACTATGTTTCACAACGATGGCTGGGCGGTATGCTTACAAATTTCAGGACCATACGTGTTCGTCTTCAGAGACTTGATCAGTTAGAAGGCATGGCAGAAGACGGAACCCTGGACAGCGAGAGCAAGAAACAGGCATCAAGACTCAAACGCGAGATGCGAAAAATCAAATCCAACCTTCAGGGCGTCCGAAATATGTCCCGCTTGCCGGGAGCCGTCGTTGCAGTTGATGTCAAGAAGGAATATCTTGCTCTTCGTGAAGCGAAAAAGCTGGGTATCGTGACAGTAGGTCTTCTTGATACGGATTCTGATCCTGATACTGTCGATGTTGCCATTCCGGCTAATGACGATTCCATCAGGGCAATAGATTTGATCCTAAATGAGCTTGCTGATGCCGTTGCAATCGGCAAAACTATGGTCGCTGCCCGCCAGGAAACAGCCTCACAAAGACCAAGGAGAGTTCGCTCGAAGAGACCTGTACTGGCCAGGGCAAGGGATGATGAGCCTGAGATTACAGCGCCACCTGAGCAAAATCTGGCGCAAGATTCAGAAACAGAGCAGCAGGAAGTCCGGAACGAACAGCAGGAATCAGTCTGAAAAAGTTAATACCCGGAATAAATAGTTATCCGTGCGTATATCTTTATTAAACCAAAAGCTTCATGCTTTTGCGAGAAAAGGCTTGCAGCCGGCTGGTGTAATGCAAATGTCGATTCTTAAACAGGGAAATTTCCTTAAATTATAAAATTAATAACAACAAAAAAGAACAGGAGTTTTAAGATGACCGAAATATCTGCGGCAATGGTTGTGGAATTGCGAAAGATGTCCGGACAGGGAATGATGGACTGTAAACAGGCGCTTCGGGAATCCGGTGGCGATGTTGACAAGGCTATGGATATACTCAGAAAGAAAGGTCTTGCCACGTTGGTAAAGAGAGCCGAGCGGGAAACCAAACAGGGACTGGTTGTGTGCGGAGCCGGTAACAACGGAAAAACCGCGGCAATGGCGTCTCTTTGCTGTGAAACAGATTTCGTTGCCAAAAACGATGATTTTATTGCAGCCGCAAAAACCCTGATTGATTACGCTCTTGCCTGCACCGAAGATGAAGGTATTGATAATGTTCTCGATACCGAAATCAGCGGGAAGAAATACAGGGACATCCTTACGGAATTAGTCAGTAAAACCGGAGAAAAAACTTTGGTCGGTGATTATCAGAAATTTACACTCGACAAGCCCGGCTTTATCAGCACCTATATCCACTTCAACGAAAAAGTCGGAACAATGGTTCAGATTGATACATCCGACCAAACTATTGCAGAAAAAGATATGCTAAAGAAAACAGGCGCCGATATAGCAATGCATATCACTGCAACAAAACCTTTGGCACTGAATAAAGAGCAGATTGATCCTGAAACGATTAAACATGAGAAGGTGATTTTCGCAGAGCAGGTTCAAAACAAGCCTGCAAACATTGTCGAAAAAATCGTAGAAGGCAAGATGAAAAAATTCTACGCTGAGAATTGCCTGCTCGAGCAGCCTTTCGTAAAAGATGACAGCAAAACTGTCGAGCAGGTTCTCAATGAAGCCGCCAAAAAAGAAGGCGGCCAGGCTAAAATTGCCCGATTCGTGCGGTTCGAAGTTGGCTGATATATGTTTTGTAAATCTTCTCTCAATTGATATACGAGATATATGAGAATAAACAAATATAAACGTGTTTTACTGAAACTATCGGGTGAAAGTTTTTGCAAACCCGGGGGTTTTGGTATTGACGGCCAGGCTCTTGCTTCTATTGCAGAAAGAGTAGCCGAAATTACAAAGCTGGGACCGCAGGTGGCGATTGTAGTAGGCGCAGGGAATTTTCTCAGGGGAGAAAATTTCTCACAAACCAGCCAAATACCAAGAAACACAGCGGATTATATGGGAATGCTTGCTACTATTATAAACGCCTGTGCTTTACAGGAAACCATAGAAAAGCTCGGGCAGGACACAAGGGTTCTCAGCGCGATAGACGTTCCCGCCATGTGCGAAAGTTTTATTCGCAGAAGAGCTATCCATCACCTCGAGCTCGGCAGGATTGCAATACTGGCAGGCGGAACGGGAAATCCGTTTTTTACTACCGATACATGTGCGGCTCTCAGGGCCTCGGAGCTGGAGGTTGACCTGCTTATAAAGGCGACAAAAGTTAAAGGCGTTTATGATGATGACCCGAAAAAAAATCCGAATGCAAAGCTATTCGAAGAATTATCATACGACCAGGTTCTCTCGCAGAATCTGAGAATAATGGACCATTCAGCGATAAGCCTTTGCAGGGAAAATAATATTCCCATTATCGTTTTGAATATTTTCGAGAAAGGCTGTTTAGCAAAAGCTCTTTCCGGTGAAAAAGTTGGTACGAAAATTAGTAGAAGGGTAAATGAGTAGATGGGTTGATGAGTGTTCCCATATACTCATTAACTCATATACCCATATACTCATTAACTCATATACTTTTAAAAGAGGTTAAAGATGCCAGGTAATGAAACTTTCTCCGAGACCGAATCAAAGATGAAAAAAGCAGTTGAAATTCTGCATGACGAGCTTAAAACAGTTCGCAGCGGCAGAGCATCTACGGGATTGATTGAGAATATAAAAGCGGACTTCTACGGAACTCCCACACCTTTGAAGCAAATGGCGACACTGGCTGCGCCGCAGGGAGATGTGATTATAATAAAGCCTTTTGACCCGTCTTCGATTAAAGATATTGAAAAGGCCATTAAGAGCAGTGATTTGAGCATTGCGCCGATTATCGATGGGAAAGTAATAAGACTGAACGTACCGCCTTTAAGCGAGGAAAGAAGAAGACAGCTTGTCCAACAGGCAAAGCAAACCGGCGAGCAAACCAAAATCACTATTCGCAATATACGACGGGATGCGATAAAGCAGTTCGAGAAACAGGAAAAGGACAAACTAATTACCGAAGACGACCTCGAAAAAGAGAAGAAAAAAGTAGAGGATATTACAAAATTACATATAGATAAGGTCGATGAAATAGTTAAACATAAATCGGACGAAATAATGCAGAATTAGTTTCTGCAAAAGAATTGTTGTAAATTGAAAGTGCATGAAGCACGTATAAAGTTCGTTAAGCTCTTCTTCAAATAATCTTTCTTTGGGAGGAAAAAAACGATGGAAGACAAAGAAAGTATAAAAGCAAAGCCGCCCAAAAAAACTTTAAGAAAAATAATCATTATTCTTCTGGGATTATTTTTATTCCTGGTAATTTTTATTATTTTTGCAGTACCGGCGATTTTATCGTCCGGGAAAGTGAGCCGGATAATCCTCTCTAAAATCAACCAGGCTGTCGAAGGTAAAACTGAATTTTCCGATTTGTCCGTAGGCTGGTTAAAAGGTGTCAACATCGAGGATTTCAGCTACGATGACAATGCAGGCTGGATTTCAGTGAAAGTTAAAAGCATCTCGACAAAACCCAAATATGGTTCGTTGATTACAGGCAATTTCAATTTAGGCCAAACACAGGTTGATACGCCGCAAGTTGAAATAGATTTAAATAAAAAGCCTGTGACACAAGTTAAATCAAGTACGAATCAGCCTAAGCAAACGACAACCACTCAAACAGCAGCATTTGCATTAACTACAGATATCAGGCTGAAAGATGGAAACGTCAAACTCACAGGAACAGATTCCAAAACTGTAGCAATCGAGCAGATAAACTCGAATGTCAACATCAAGCCTCCCGGAGAGCAATCGAGTTTCAACCTCGGAATGATAGTTGCGGCCAATAACGAAAAATCAAATATCGAAGCAAAAGGCGAAATTACTCCCACAAAAAAATCAGGCTGGACTTTAAAAGGTGCCAATAGTCAGCTAACTGTTACCGTAAACAAACTGGATATCGAGTCACTCGGGCCTTTTTTTGCTTTGGCAAATATAGACGTCCAGGCAAAAGGTGATATATCCGTTGATTTGAAGGGTCAATTACAAGACGGCCAAATGGAAAACCTGACAGGTGTAGTAAAAGGCTCGAATATAGACATAAGCGGCAGCGCGTTAAAAGGTGACAGTATAAAAACCAAAGTTCTCGACGCTGATGTCAAGCTCACACGAAAAGACCAGATGATAAGCATCGATAAGATGAACGTAAAGACAGACTGGGCAAGTGTCGATGCATCAGGCGAGCTTCCGACAACGATAAATTCCCTGGACAGCCTGCTTGCTTCGGATTCGAAGACGGGACTAAACGCTGTTTTCAATTGCAACGTCGCCGAGCTTGTTTCGCAAATGCCTAAAACTCTCGGCTTAAAAGAAGGAACCACGATAACATCAGGCAGTATTGACGGTGACATCAGCACTACAGGCACTTCAGGCCAAAAGCAAATTCAGGCTGTAGCACAATTAACCGATTTGAAGGGACTGGTCGAGGGAAAAGAAATTGCGCTTTCCGCTCCGGTTAAGCTGCAAGCGCTCGTTTCACCTGACAAGAGCGGGATAAATATCAATAAGATGGATTTAACAGCTTCGTTTGCAAGTCTCGATTGTTCCGGCAATCTGGAATCGATAAAATATAATGCCAAAACCGATTTAACGAAACTCCAGTCTGAGCTGGGACAATTCATCGACTTTAGCCAATACCAGGTAGCTGGAGCGTTCAGTAGTGACGGCACAGTTTCTATCGCTGATGAAAATATATCTGCCGCGGGTGTAATGCAGCTTAATAACATGAAATTAAGTAAACAGGAAAAAGGCAGCGTCTCCGAGCCGAAAGCTGACGTGAACTTTGTGTTGGATTGGGACAGAAAAACTAATATTGTTTCCACCCAAAATATAAAAGCAAACGCAAGTTTCGGACAAGTTGATATTAAAAGTGCCAAAGTTCAATTAAATACAGGTTCGACATTGCCGGTCGATGCTGATGTCATGGCAAGTGATATCGATTTGTCAAAATTAAAGCCTTATGCAATTATGTTTTCATCTTTGCCGAAGGAAATGAATATATTTGGTATCGCTCAATCGGAAATATTAGTCAATACACAAAAGCAGACATATATCATAAAAAGTGATTCGACCAAAATAAAAAATCTAAAAATCACTTACCCTGAGAAAAAACCTTTCGATCAGAATGATGTCTCCTTCGTTTTCGATACTAAAATTAATCCGGAAGAAGAAACATATGAAATAAATTTCAAATTGGACAGCCCGCCGGATATACATATTTCCTACGGACGGTTTAGTCAACAAAGTACGAATGACAATTCTATGTTGCGGGGAAATATTAACTGTGAATTCGACTGGGCGGTTTTGAGTACACTCGCTTCGAATTATTTACCTGAAGATTTAACAATTAAAGGTAAAAGAAAAGATATGATAAATTTTTCCAGCGAATACCCTATAGGAAAAACAGACAAGCTTCTTGCTAATCTTGATGCAAGCGCTGATCTTGGTTTTGAGCAGGCCGATTATATGGGTCTGGTTTTCGGTCCGACCGATGTGAATATCGCGGTTAATAATGGTTTGCTTACGATTACTCCATTTTCGACTGTTGTAAACGAAGGGAAATTTAATTTTGGCGCGCAAGCTGATTTCAAGAAGGATCCTGCTTTATTCGAAATAAACAAGCCGACAAAGATTGCTCAGAATATAAAGATTAATGATGATACAACACAAAAATTGTTGAAATATCTGAATCCTATTTTCGCAAACGCTTCAAATGTCACTGGTATTGCGAATTTCATTTGTCAAAAGCTCGATATACCGCTTAGTTCAGCCGCGAAAAATAACGCTCTAATCGTAGGTACAATTTCAATCGATCAGCTTAAACTGCAAACATCGGAATTTCTCGCGCAAATTATTAATCTTTGCGGCGGAAATAAAACAGGTACTGTTTTGACGATACATCCGACTGATTTTACTCTCAAAGACGGCTATCTTAGATATGATGATATGCAGATAGATGTCGATAAATATCCCGTAAATTTTGCAGGCGTGATAGGACTTGATAAGAGCCTGAATATGACAGTGACATTGCCATATACATCCAGCGGTAAGACAATAAGAGTCGGCCAGCAAAGTGTAAATAGAATAACGCTGCCCATAAAAGGCACACTCGATAAACCTGAGCTTGATTTGGGTAAGCTTCTTGAGAACACGCTGCAGAATGAGCTGGAAAATCAATTACGAAAAGGGCTTGAGGACCTGTTTGGTTTTTGAGGTAAATATAGATGTCATTCTTTTCAGACCTTCTAACAACACCAAACACCCAGCTCGGCAGGATGGGCAGGCTCGCGGTTTTCCAGATAAAATTATGGTCGCATTGCGCAAAGCTGCTTCGTTTAAATCGTGCCGCCCTGCAGGCCGCGGCGCTGTCATACCGTACAATTTTCGGTATTATTCCGCTTGCTATCGTGATGCTTCTGGTTTTCAGGCTATTTCCTGCTTATAGTGACATCGGCTCGAAAGTTAAGAGTCTTATATATAAAGAGCTTCAGCTTTCGACTATAGAATACACAATCGATCCAAACAGTGTTAAGGATACCGGTGAAAATAAAGCGGGAAAGAAGGTTTTACTTACTGAATATCTTGATGATATAGTGGCCGGCTTTTTTGTAAACGTTCACAGCGGCTCAGTAACATTAATAAGCATATTGATTGTAATCTGGGCGGCGACTGCTTTGCTCTCGACCATAGAAAAAGCGTTTAACAATATCTGGCACGTCCAAAGAGGCAGGAACTTTTTACAGAGAATTATCAATTACTGGGCGCTTCTGACGCTCGGGCCTATACTTCTCGGTGTCGGTGTATATATTGCCACAACTAATGCTGCGTTCACGGAGCTGGAAAGCTCAGGCTCTAATTTTATCCCTG
>CAYSHS010000049.1:13345-14690 GCA_964430845.1 uncultured Pirellulales bacterium
TTTATCTTATCTTGTATCGCTAATCAGTTTTTTTCTTCTTTATTTCGTTTTGCCCAATACGAAAGTATATATTAAGCCTGCTATCTGGGGAGCGGCTGTAGCTGCTCTGGTATGGATGATTGCAAAATGGGTTTTTGGAGTTTATGTTACAAAATTCATTCCGTACAACCAGGTTTATGGAATCCTCGGATTGATACCGTTAAGTGTTTTTTGGATTTATATAAGCTGGCTGATAGTCCTTTTCGGCTTGCAGCTTACATATACTACACAGCATTTGAAGAGCCTTGATGCGGCCGAAATTGCTTCTGCCAAAAAAAATGAGGATTATTTTATCGCCAATGACATTACTGCTATAAATATCGTGAGGGAAATTGCCATTGCATTTCAGAATAACCAGGCACCGCTTGAAGCGGATGTCATATCAGGCAAACTGGATATACCTATCGAACTGACCGAGAAAATTCTGCACTCATTTGTTAATCACGGCATAGTAGTAAAAAGTTCCGAGCCAAAGACAGGTTATATTCCTGCAAGAGAGCCGGAAAATATCCGCCTGTCGGAAATATCGCAGGCACTGGCAAGTATAGGCTTTGCGCAAACCATACCTGAAAACAGAGTTGGCTTGCAGAAGATAACCCAGGCAGGTAACAATACATTAGGTCAATATACTTTGAAACAAATCCTGAAAACAAATCAAGAAGAATAACCTGCAAATTGTCATGAGCCGGCAGGTGCTTTTGAGAGTGTAATGTCTCCGTTATCAGGGACAGCATCGAACATAATAAATTTTGTCGAATCAGCTTCTACGATATTTGCATCTATTGTTTTACCATTTTGTGTAACTTTGACAGCCTGCCAGTTTTCGGGAAGCAGCCTGCGAATTGTTACCGGGTAATTGTAAATTGCGTTATCGAGTGTGTCAGTAACCTGTATTATTATGCTGTCGTCTTTTTTGGAAGTTTCATTAATCGATACGTCATTTCGCTCTCTGATATAACGCACGGTATTCAAAAAGGTTTCTACCCAGAAGATGTCTTTGTGAGCTTTAAGATATTCAAGACTTGCCCGCAGCACGGTAGAAGGCAGAGGCGAATATCCTCCGTCGTTATCGATGCCGTGAATAAGAAGATCGCACCAGCCGTTCGAGGCAGCGGCGCTCTCGAACCGTTTAGTGAAGTCTTCGGCGGTCTTTATCGAGCCAAGACTGCCGCAGATTATCGAACTAATATTCATAAAATCACGAGGTGTGCTTTTTTCAATGAAACCCTGGCAGACTCGTGCGGCGATATAATATTTCTCACAAAGCGTCACATCACCTGCATTGCAGTATGGATAGGCAATTGTA
>CAYSHS010000050.1:0-14642 GCA_964430845.1 uncultured Pirellulales bacterium
ATTGTTCGAAATCTCGTTTCTCAAATATAGTACACTAAGGATGAATTTTGTGGGGAAGAAATCAAAGGTGTCAGGTACGAATGGGAGAAATCAAGGGTGTCAGGTACTTTTTTAATTTAAGTTCGCCAAGACCTTTATTTGTGAATCGTAACTTGTGTTCTTTGTGTCTCTGTGCCTTTGCGTGAAAAAAATCTGTGTCAATCAGTGAAATCAGTCCGCCAGGTATGTCGGATGAATTCCAATCTGTGTCGAAATTCGTGATTCGAAAAAGAATAAGAGGGAATGTAAGGTGTCAGGTCCATTATTCGTAAGAAGGGTAATATTGTAAAGGAAATTTGAAGGGGTCAGGAGCATTTATTGAATATTATCTCCACGTAGCTGGCCTTTTAATGATAGCACCACCTATGTTAATCTCATCAGGAAATTGGCAATTCTTTAATAAAGATTCCTTCATTTTAAATCGAAAAGCAACATTTTGTCTTAAATCAAAACTTGATAAACCTATTGGCAACATAACACCAATTTCTTTTTCAGGTCTATGATATTGAACTGTTTTTATAACAGGTAATAAGTCACTATCTGCCGAAATAATTACAGCCCTATCATATTTATCTTCGACTGCATCACTAATCATTTGTAAAGCGATATTAACATCGCTTTGTTTTTCCTCATGGGAAGTAAATATCTGATTGCATTTATGGCATAACTTATCTTTTTTCAAAAACCTCCCCATTATGATTTCTACTCCTACAGAACGAAGAGCCTTAATATATTCTTGATGGCGGATAACAACGTCTTTTTTCCAGTGAACATATGCAGTAAATAGGTAAACCTTAGATAATGTATCTTTTGCACTGATTACAGATTTTGCTAATTTGTGGTAATCCAGCCATTTGTATTTATGATAGTATGAATGCTCTTGAAGTGCATGATAAACATTGAATCCATCTATATAAAAACAATATCTCTTCATATTAAATTAGGGAGTATTTAAAAAAACAAAACCCAGACGTCCGAAGAAGCCTGGGGCCTAACATATTCTGTGTTAGGGATCTATATAAAGTATCGGATATTTTACCATTTTGTTCAAGAAAAAACTTGAGATTCCTTGAAAAAACTTGAGATTCCTTGGAAAAACTTGAGATTCCTTGGAAAAATCTGGGATTTTTTAAGAAAAAAATATCATAAATATTACTTATACTATCATAAATAATAATAATTATGTTTTTTTTCAAAGAATTACATTAAACGGATATTACGTGAAATCAAGATAAATTGCAAAGGAAATTTAAAGAAATCACGGGTGTCAGGTACTTTTTTAATTTAAGTTAAACTCCCGCCAGGACCTTTATTTGTGAATCGTAACTTGTGTTCTTTGTGTCTCTGTGCCTTTGCGTGAAAAAAATCTGTGTCAATCAGTGAAATCAGTCCGCCAGGTATGTCGGATAAATTCTAATCTATGTCTAAGATTCTGTTAAACAGGTTCTTCTACTTCGGCTGGAACAACCTTTTTATTATTTTCTCAGTGTCCTCTGTGCTCTCTGTGGCAATTTATTATGGTCTAAAATCTTCGTGTTCCTTCGTTTCTTCGTGGTGCACTTTTTTTTAGAATTCTCTTGACTTTAGAATGCTATGTTTGTATAATATACAACAAAATAGAAAGAAGTTAAAAGTGGAAAATATAAAATTATAAGTTATTGATAATCGATGGTTGGGAACACCAGGAAAGGAGGCAAACGTGGCTCGTGGCTCGTGACTCGGAAAAATAATCAAATTATTTTCTCTGGTCTCTGTGTCCTCGGTGGCTAAAAAATTGTGATAAAAAGCCAATTTAAACCCAAATAAATGCAAATAATGTTAAAAAAAATGAAAAAATCATTGAAAATCAGTGCGAATCAGTGGCTAATTCGTGATGTGTTCTGCGTCGAGCAAATTGCGTATTGGGTTAAAATCGATTTTGGTTATCATGCTTTGCGGCGATAAACATCCATTTTCGCTTGTAAGCTGCGTCGCGAAACAAAGCCAATTTGTGACAGGAGGATTTAGAATGTAAGATATACGAACAAACCCAATTTTAATTCTCTGTGGTCTCTGAGTACTCTGTGGTTTCTGTAAAAACAAAGCCAATTTGAAAGAATGTTCGGATTAAGATTGCTTAAAAAGCCTGATTTTGCGGGTATTTTCGACTAATGCAGGGCATTTCTCGGCAAGTAAAAAGTGCCAGGCTCGATATCGTCAGGATATGGCTCAGAAGTTTCTGTTACCATTATTACCTTCAATGTAATAGTATCAGATGAAGAATATTTCTCTACGTGTCCATCTGTATAGCCGGCTCGCAGATTTAGTTCAGGTATGCTGGGCCAGCGGGCAACATCATTAGTCCAGTAATCGGAAGACAAAAGCGTTCCTTCTGTGACTGAGTCTGAAAGGAAACGCTCGCAACTGCTGTAATTATTTCTGCTTCGCCAATGGTTGTACGCAAAGTAATCGCTGACCAGCAGACTGCTTTGATGTCTGCCTCCCTGGGTTGTTCGCGGGCCTTGGAAAAGATAATTCCTCTCTGTCAGGAATCCTGTATAGTTCCAGTAGAAGCAGTATGTGCCGCTCACGGGGTCTTTTACAGTAGGTGTTTCCGGATTATCCCAGTCGTCAGCGGCGTCCCATGATTCCTGAAGATATTTGTATTTTCCAGGTGCATTCGGACAAAACATTATATCTGCATCACTGATGTAATTCCGAAGATAAGCACTCATCGAGCGATGCAAACGAGGGCTTCGTGCCCGATAGCCTGTAAGCATCATCGGTTCCTGCCAGTTCCAGTAATCCTGGTCGCCGACTGTAGCGACTGATTCGGGGTAACACTGGTCGTTATCCAAAGCATAAAAATTCGCGGCGTTTACAATCTGCCTCTGGTTATTCATTCCAAGGATTATTCGTGACTTCCGCCGGATGTTGGACAAGGCTGGCAGCGCGATAGCCATTATCACCGAAATTATTGCCATTACAGTAAGAAGCTCGATTAATGTGAAGGCGCAGCGTTTCCCTGATCTGATAAGATGTCTATCGATCCGGAGCCGAATGAGTTTTGGCGTCATTGCTCGCATCACAACTCCACATTCGTACAAAAAATTTTAATTATTATATGTTATTTATATTTCCAGTGTTTGTCAATGAAATATATCTTAATATTACCTCCTGTTTTATGGTTAATAAGCTGCAACCTCCTCGGACCATTCCGTCTCATTCAAGTATAAATCGCGTGCCTTTACACGGAAACGAAGACTTTGCCCGCCTCGTCCGACAAAAACACTATAACTGGATGAACTTTGCCACATGCTGTTATAATCCGAGTTTGTAGTACACTGAAAGTAATACTCTACAAAGCCACTAACATCTGATGCTGGTTCGGCTTCCATTTCAATCCAGTAATCGAAAGAAGTATTTCCTTTTTGAACTTCTTTTGGTGTTCCTCCTATAGCCCATTGTGCTGGATTCGGAGTCGGTGCTGTATTATCATTATTCGGTGGAATCCAGCCTAATGGCGGCATACTCGCCTGGCATGTACCACCGTAAGCACCCATATTAATCCTGTGGTTTGCGCCATACAAATTATTTGGATCTCTCGGAATTGTCAAAGGCTCTTTACCCAGAGGCGAACACGGGTCACCTGCATCGATACACAAACTCGTAACTCCATCCCACGTCCAGCTCTCGCTTGATTCGTTCCATCGCCAACCCTGGCTTTTCAAATGATAATCTCCATTGACATAATCTACAAAAAGCGGATCTGCATAAAAATTACCTTCATCTAAAGTTCCACTTTCAAAGCAGCTATACCTGGCTTTGCAACCGAACAGGTCTCCATTGATGTTATTGAAGAAAATGCAATTACTTATATCCGGGTTCGAGTTCTCATAAGACGCTATTCCAAAAATATTATCGACAAAAGTTATATTCTGAATAATTGGGCTGCTTCCATAATCGAGCGAAATAGCCAGGCCGCTGTTTCTAATAATAAAGTTCTTTAATACACTGTTCGATCCTTCACTAGTATGAAAAGTAACTGCGTCTTGTATAAGACTGTCTGTCAGGACGTTTGGCACAGCTTCGATGACAGCCGCTCCTTCGATTCCGCCGACTGTGATTTTCTTGCCCTTAAAATTTATTTTGCGATATAAGCCTGGAAGGACAAGAATTTTATAACCATCCTTTGCCATATCGATAGCTTTCTGGATAGTGCTGAATGGGTGAATTCGAGTTCCATCTTCAACCAAATTGTCATCCGTTGTATTGGCATAAGGAGCATCGTCATCGACATATATATTTCCCTGGAATTCGTAGGCTCCCATATCTACGCGGCCGCCTACTATACGAAGATTTCCATCAAAATCTGTCTCATTGGGATCAGGAATATAAGATGGGTCACCTGTATTGACACATGGTGAGACGGGTGAAAGCCTCAGGTCTTCATCACCAGTACCGGCTATATTGTCGGGACCCAATGGATCCAGGAATAATGGATCTACATTAATATTGCCCGTGCCACTGGACCAGCCTCCCTGAATATTACTGTAGTGTATTGCACCTGAAAAGTTGTGTCTTCCTGTAGTAGGTACAATAACTGGATTATCACAATACCAGACAATGCAACTAATCAGTCTACCACCCCAAAGATTATAAATAAAAGCTCCTTCATCTGCAGAATCCCAGACTGACGTACAGTTCATAATTTGTTGTGAGCCATAACCGTAGATACCTCCACCGCTATTTGCTGAGTTAGACATAAACAAGCAATTTTTAATAACCTGTGTGTCACTGTTCGAGTAGATACCTCCGCCGCTATCTGCTGAGTTAGACATAAACAAACAGTTTGTAAGAAGATTTGCGTCACCGTTTAAGTAGATACCTCCGCCGCTTCCTGCAGTATTACCTGTAAATTGACAGTTTGCAATGTCTAAACTCAAATCAACATAATTCAGAATTGTTCCAATACTGTAAGCATAACTGCAAAGTCCTCCTCCCTGACTATTAGCCGAATTGTCAATAAATTTACAATTTACAATTTCTATTTTTATTTGTATAAAATCATAAGTCCTTGAAGGCTGGAATATATCGTTCGAATCATCGGTTAATGGAGTTGTTTTAATGTATAAACCACCACCGATTTCTGAGTAATTTTTCGTAAAGGTACAATCCTTAAGAAATAAATTACTGTTGTAGTTATATATTGCACCACCTTCTTCAAGAGCATAGTTCCAGGTGAATGTGCAATTCATTATTGTCGGACTGCCTGTATTATAAATTGCGCCTCCTCTTCTTCGATAGCCGGTATCGAGTTCAGGCCCGTTAGCTTTTCCACCGGTAATAAAAAAACCATCAAGAACCGCATTTGATTTACAGGTAATAATATGCCAGCAATTATCCGCTCTTGTCGCATCATCTTCCAAACTATTCGGTTCGTCCAAATCGATGTCATCCTGATTCAAATCACCGCTTAAAATCGTCTTGTATAATTTATAATCCCGTGCATTGGGATCTTGTGCATAGATACCAGCATATCCGCCGCGTATTGTAATATTATCATAGAGCCTGAAACTAGATTCTCGTGCACCAAGCCCTATTTCTGTATCAGCATCAGGCAGGAATCCATTATTCGGAGTATAAACGCCCTGTGCCACCCGTATTTCATCGCCGTAAAATGCGGCGTAAAGGGCATACTGCAGGTTGTTAAAGGCATTATTCCATGATGTGCCGTTATTGGCACCTGTGGCATCATCGTCAACGTAAAATATTCTTGCTTGAACGCCATTAAAACTGCATAAAAGTTCAAAAAGCAGTGATACCACAAATATTTTTGAAAAGTTTATCTTTTTAAACACTATAAACACTCCTTTCTCCTAATAAAAAGTATTTTTTGTAATTACCAATTATTATCTGTCAGTTTAACAAGCCACAAAATACCAGGTGATTCCTGTATTGAAGATATGGAACCTCGGAAGTTTGGCTTTAAAAATTCATTACCTGCATTATCGATATTCTGAAGGTAAGTAAATCTCAACTCACTATCGCCTGAGTTTGCAGTTGAAAATGCAATTTTTTCAACAAGATCATTTTTCATATTTATAGTATAGATGAGTTTGGTTTGCTCATATGTTAAAATAACTTCCGCATTGTCTGTTCCTTGCAAAAGTTTTGTCTCGAACCATACATGCTTTTCAGCGGCGTCACGTCTGACTGTATCGACCGAATGCAGTCCCATCCATGGTTGTGACAATCCGCTGAAAAATGTACCAGCATTGTATATTTCTATAGTTTTTCCATTTTTGTCAATAACATACGAGCCTTCTGTTATATCTATGATTCTGGAGCCGTCGGCAAGCTGTATTTTCAGCCAAGGACTAAATTGCCTGTTTTTCTCGTAAACGAAGGGGATTCTTCCAGTTCCAGTGACTTGTTTTCCATTGAGTTGGCCGTCAATCCTGAAATATGTCCAGCCTCGCTTGTGCATTTCGTCTCGTTTATCTTTGACTTTTGCGCTTTGAGGCCAGTTGAACTGGAAATATTCCTCTTCGAGAATGCTGGAATTGCGTTCAATCGTCCGAACTCTTTCGTCACTCTTAAGGCCTGAGATAACGAGAAGCCCCTTTCTTTTGCTGGAGACATATTCCATGTTCGGTTCTCTGCCTTCTGCGCGTGAAATGAAACTGCTCAATTCCTTATCATCTATCGGAAGTCTTGTGACTGAGAGGTCGGAATTATACATTCGAAAGTTATTAATGGAAACTGTATCTTTGTTATAGTAGTAATTCGCATGTTGGTTTTGCAGGTATTGGCAATATGATTGTCCTTCTGCTTCATCGAACTTCAATTTACGCATCATTACAGGCATTCCTGCTCCCTGCGGTAAGAAGTACCAGAGTTGATCTTCGTCACTATCTGTATTGTTCTGAAGTAAAGGATTGAAAACAATCTCTGTATTATAGCCCTGCTGTGTATTGCTTGGACCGTCATTAAGATGTGTCAGAGTCATTGTCCCCGCTGTTATTGCACCAGCCGTAATTAATGAAACGATTGCTGTTTTACTTGCTATCATCGCTGCCAAAGAAGTCGCTATACCAACTTTTAATGAAGCGGCTGTAATTGATACACTTGCAGCGGCGGTTTCAGATGTAGCTGTTAATTTTCCAAATAATATCAAAGCTATGATAAGGCTCTCTTTGCCAAGTCCGTGTCTGGCAAGCTTTTTAGCCAGAGCCTTCTTGGCTCGAAAGAATAATGCCTGTGCGCCGAATTGAGTACATCCCATTGCTGTCGCAATTTCAGAATATGGCATCCCCTTATAACAGCGCATAGTTAATACAGCCCTGTGCCGGGGGGATATTTCACACATGGATTTAAGAACAATCTGTTTCAACTCACTATTAATCATCTCGGCAAGGGCACCCTGACTTTCCTCTGTCCCTAAGTCTTTTCCGAGTTCAGAGAGAGAGATTGTTTTATGACGCCATTGACGACCGTAGTGAGCGCGAATCTTGTTAAACGCAATCCCATCCAGCCATGCAAGGAAACGATCTGCGTTTTTCAATTTATGAAATACCTTATACATTTCCAAAATACACTCCTGAACAATGTCCTGTGATAAATCCGCCTTAAGCGTAATGCGAAAAACATTCTCGTATAAATAAATCCCTGCTTCTTCAGCCAGGCTATCCATAGAAGCTTTATCGCCGAGCCTGGCTTTTTCAACCCGTTCAATAAGCTCATGTGAATTTATCATTTGCATCTATATAATATGTTCAATAAACCTGCAAAACCTGACGAATTTTTTAGAAATTTTACCAATTATTATTGAATTAATATACAGAGTGTATTGTTGAGGGTAAAATTGGGGAAAAATATGGATATTATATTTGATTATAATTTGTAACAGGGAGGTTTCAAAAAAATGAGAGTTGAATTTTGAGAAATGCTAAGCAAAATACTTAATCGAAATAAATCTTAATTAGACTGGTCGGGTTTATCTTCTTTGGATTTTGCATTGTTGTCTTTTCCCTGCTGCTCTTGAGAGTCCTGATTTAACGCTTTTTCCCGCTTAATTGCATCGTATATTTCTCTGCGATGTACCGGAATATCCTTCGGAGCAGTGATACCGAGTCGAACTTTGTCTCCTCGGACATCGACGATAATAATTTCTACATCGTCGCCGATCATAATAGATTCATCTCTTTGCCTGCTTAGAACCAACATTGCTAACTCCTTTTGCCGGCTGGCTTTATTGTTACCCTGCAAAAAACTCCGGCTTAATATTCATCCTTATATTTCTAACAAAATTCTACTTTACCTGCTTAAATAATAAAATAAGCATTCCGCTATATCTTATAACATTACTATATTTCGGCTAATTCAAAGGTCAAAAACAACGAAATTTGATTTTGTTAGAGCAAAAAATACCAATTATAAGACTTTTTTTACCTAATTCGTTATAGTAACACAAGTTATATAAATACGAAGAGGCAAAAAAGATGTTCTAAATTTTCAGTTGTCAGGGTGATTTGAAGGCTACATTTCATGTTTTCGCCAAAATTGATATCGAACAGCCATCCAGTAGCCGATGACTGAGCCGATTGCTCCGAAAGTTACTATCTGGACTGGTAATATCGATATGACCGCGTTGGGGAAAAATACTGCTGGATTGTGCAGGACAAAATTATCAAGCACGTCAGGATTCATATAAGAGCTTATTGCATAAAAACTTACGAAAGCACAGGAAATCGCAGGCCAGAAATAGCCGACATTGAAAAATAATTTTACAACAAATGATGCTATGCCGAAAGACAGTAAAACAGCGAAAATAATCTGACCTAAAGCAGGCTGAGCTGATACTTTATCCAATCTGCCATCCAGTATTCCCACGTCGCGTGCAAATAGCCTGATGCAAAATATCACGATAAGTACCGATAATAGCAGCGAAGTTATCACGTAAACGAATTTTGCCGGTGTATAATCAATTTTATCTGTGTTTTTTTGCTTTTTTAGCCTGGAAACGATTCTCTGTCCCAGTAAAACTCCGGCAATGCCGCAGCCTATAACAAGCAGCCAAAATAAAGGCTCTAATCTAAGAGCAGCAAGAACCTCATGGCGCTGAGCGGCTGTCGGGTTAAGCTGCATCAAAGCTCCTGTGCTGCCTGCACGAGCAGCCCAAATACACAATCCAAACGGTACTGATAAAATCCCTATCTCACGTCCATAAGGCCAGGCGGCAAAATAAGAAATCAAGCCCGAAAGAAATGCCATAATAAGCAGGGTAACTGCACCATTGGCACCGATGTCTCTTAAAAGAAGGGAGCCGAATGGATCAGGCGCTGATTGTGAAGGCCATGAGACTATTCCTATCAATAGTACACCAATTACAGCCGATGCGGCTACTCTCAATTTCATTAGCCATGTTAATTCCATATATACACCGATTAAAACCAATAATATAACAAAAAAACAAGTTCCGGTCAATCACTACTTTTTCGGATAATCTATCGATTGCGATAAAATTACCCTCTGCTCGGATTTCAGATTCATCATTTTGGCAAGAGCTGCCTTATCTGTTAACTGAACTTTTGCAAAAATGGGAAAAGGCATATATTATTTAAGAAAATCGCTGATAGATTTTCTTAAAATAATAATTGTGCACAGTTAACTGTTACCGATGGATATAGTGAGTAACATCATCTACTTTATGCTCTGTGACGAGTGAACAGGTGTTATTAACAGCATCTCTATTTACCATAACGGGTACGAAGTAGTTTATTTAAATACTTTTTTGCGTGTT
The DNA here is from genome assembly GCA_964430845.1 of uncultured Pirellulales bacterium. Classification (GTDB taxonomy): domain Bacteria; phylum Planctomycetota; class Phycisphaerae; order Sedimentisphaerales; family Anaerobacaceae; genus JAFGPS01. The sequence continues at coordinate 9,824 of CAYSHS010000050.1, forward strand.
TCCTGGTGTTCTTTGTGTTGAGTTCTTCCGGTTTTATAAGATTTTTCGGCAAGTTCAAAATGACAGGGTTTTTTGAATTCTATGTATCGCTTTTTTCAGAATTGTTATATTTCAAGATTAGGTTTGAACTTTGGATTTTATGCGGTAATATAATTATTTATGACAGAACAAAGGTTACAAAAAATATTAGCCGCTGCTGGAATTGATTCTCGCAGAAAATGCGAGGAGTTGATACTGGAAGGCGCAGTAGAAGTCAATGGCAGAGCAGTGGATAAGCTGCCTGCTTTTGCAGACCCCCAAAAGGATGTCATCAAAGTCAACGGCAGGAAGATTCAATTCGAGCAGAAAGTGTATTTTCTGCTGAATAAGCCCAGGGGTGTGATTTGCACCAATAGCGATCCGCAGGGACGAAGGAAAGCGATAGATTTAATCACGACCGATAAACGTATCTTCTGTATTGGCAGGCTCGACGTGGAAACAACTGGAATAATAATACTTACAAATGATAGTGAGCTTGCCAATAAATTAACGCACCCGAAATATGGATTAGCAAAAACATACGTCGCGGAAGTAAAGGGTGAGATTTCAACTGCTCAGATTGAAAAATTGAAAAGGGGGACATGGCTCGCTGAAGGTAAAACAGGTAAAGCATCGGTAAAAGTTATAAAGCGAAATTATAAAGAATCCCTTGTTGAGATATCCATTAAACAGGGATTAAACCGTCAGGTTCGCAGAATGCTTGCCGGAGTCGGACTCCCTGTTAGGTCCCTCAAAAGAACGAAAATAGGCAGGTTCAATGATGGTGGGCTTGGTGTAGGTAAATTCAGGAAATTAACCGGGACTGAAATAGAATACCTGAGAAAAATTACTATATAATCTGATAATAATCAAAAGCAGATTTAATATTAAATTAATTAAGAGAACAAATGACTGGCAAAGGACGAAGAAATAAAAATATTCCATCAAGAAAAATAAAATGGCGCAAAGAAAAGAGTCGTTCCACTGCAGAGAAAAAGGCACATTCTAAAATTTCTCAAGGCGAAGAAAAACCGAAAAAATCCAAATCTGTATCATATAAAACTATTAGTGATCGAAGACTTTTGGCGTTTCGTCTTATTGCGATTACGATTATTCCAGTTTTATTCTTCTTACTATTGGAGGGAATTTTGCGAATAGCTCACTATGGTTTCCCGTCGAATATAATTATTAAAACCAAAGAAAACGGTCAGGATTATTATTGCAGCAATCCGAAATTTTCCTGGCGTTTTTTCCCACCAAAGATTGCAAGAACAGTAAAACCTTTTACTTTCCCTGCGAAAAAAGGAGAAAATAGCTATCGTATTTTTGTACTGGGAGCATCTGCCGCGGCAGGTACACCGGATAGTGCTTTTAGTTTCGGTAGAATTTTACAGGTAATGCTCAAGCAACAGTTCCCACAGACAAACTTCGAGGTCATAACCACGGCAATGCCCGCCATCAATTCCCATGCAGTTCTTGAAATTGCCAAAGATTGCTCAAAGCACGATGCTGATTTGTTTATAGTATATCTCGGAAACAACGAGGTTGTCGGTCCATATGGAGCCGGTACTGTCTTTTCGCCGCTCAGCTCTAGTATTTCACTAATCCGTTTCGGTATAAAGTTTAAGGCTACCAGAACAGGTCAGCTTTTCAGTAACTTACTTTCGTCAACCGGTAGTAAGAATACTCCTGAAATCTGGAAAGGACTGGCTATGTTTCTTGAAAAACAAGTAAGAGCTGATGACGAGAAACTTAAAGTTGTTTACAGATATTTTCAAAGAAACCTTGAGGATATTTGTCATATTGCATCCAAACAAAACATTCCTGTAATTTTAAGTACAGTAACGAGTAACCTTAAAAATAGCCCGCCTTTTGCGTCACTGCATAGAACAAATATTTCAGAGAGTGAGAAGGAAAGCTGGGACAATCTCTATCAAGCTGGAATAAAATATGAAACTGAAGGTAATTATAGCTCGGCTGTAGAGCAATATTTAAAAGCAGATGAAATTGATAGTATCTATGCAGATTTGCAGTTCCGTCTTGGACAATGCTTCTACGCTCTAAGTGAATATCAAAAGAGTAAACAAAGGTATATTCAGGCTCGCGAGCTTGATACACTTCGCTTTCGTGCTGATAATAAAATCAATGAGATTATTCGTAATGTAGCTTCCAGTAAGATAAACAAAAGTGTTTATCTTGTGGATGCAATGAAGACATTTGAAGAAAAGAGTCCTCATAATATAACCGGAGCGGAACTTTTTCATGAACATGTTCATATGACTTTCAGTGGCAACTATCTATTAGCCAAAACAATTAATGAAAAGGTCCAGGAAATTCTTCCGGAACGAATCAAAAATAACCGGGAAAATATACCTCAATTACCTTCTGAAGCTGAATGCGCCCGGTATTTAGCTTATACGGATTGGGAAAAAAATAGTATTAATGAGAAGCTTCTTAACGAATACTTCAAACAACCTCCTTTTACTAATCAGCTTAACAATGAAGCACGGATTAGTAATCTTAAGAAAGAAATAGAGAACAGTAAAAACTCCTTAACACCGGAAGCCCTCACACAAATTGACACTGAATATAAATGGGCGATTCTGAAGAATTCTTCTGACTGGGTATTATTCTGGAAGTATGGTGTATTTTTAGACGAACAGAATAATTATGGTGAAGCAGTTCGTCAATATCGAGAAGTTCTGAATTTTGTTCCTAATCATTATGATGCATTTGCAAAAATAGCTTCGGTATGTGGCTTAATGGGTGACATTGATAGTGCCATTAAAAATAATCTTGAAGCTTTAAGAATCTATCCACTTTTACCGGATGCATATTATAATCTGGCGTTGTCATATCAGTTTAAAAATGATATGGAAAAGGCTATTAAGAATTATTCCAAAGCGATTGAAGTCGAACCAGATTGCGCTCCGGCCTATAAGAACCTGGGCTTAGTGCTTTATCAGTTAAAAAAAGTTGACCAGGCTATAAAAACATTCCGAAAAGGCTTGAAGTATATGCCTGACGACTGGGATTTAAATTTTCATTTCGGTCTTATATTAGCATCGGAAGGTCAAAAAAATGAAGCAATAAAAATGTTTAAAAATGCTTTGCAAATAGATCCCAATAACCAAAAAGCTTTACAAGCACTGGAAGCTATAGAAATACAACAATAATAAAAACAGAGGTTAAATAAATGGGTTCGAAGAACCGTAGAAATAAAAAAATTTCATCACATACAGACAGGTCTGTCAGAAAAAGAGCAAAAATAACAAATTCACCTGGAGGTGAAACAAAAAGTTTCGGATTATTTGGGAGAAATAGAAAAAAGGACGCGAAAGAAACTCCCGCTATTGCTGTTACAGGATGGAAACTTTGGTTATTTCGTGTTCTTTCAATTATAATTGTTCCCGCGTTTTTATTTTTATTTTTTGAAGCAGGTCTGCGTCTTATTGGTTATGGTTACCCGACATCTATAGCCATCCGATGCAAAGCCAATGAAATGGATAGTTATTGCAGTAACATGAAATTCTCATGGCGATTTTTCGCACCTGAGATTGCGCGTACGATGGATACTTTTACGTTTCCGGTGAAAAAAACTGGTAAAACATATCGTATATTTGTGATGGGAGCTTCAGCGGCAGCGGGAACGCCGGATGGCTCATATTCATTCGGGCGCATGTTGAAAGTCATGCTGGGTCGTCAATATCCTGATACGAATTTCGAGCTCATGACAGCCGCAATGCCGGCAATAAACTCTCATGTCGTTCTTGAAATTGCCAAAGATTGTACTCGTTACAATCCGGACTTATTTATCGTTTATCTGGGTAATAATGAAGTCGTCGGTCCATACGGAGCGGGAACTGTCTTTGCGCCGTTGAGTGCCAATCTTTCGCTAATCCGCTTCGGGATAGCATTAAAGTCAACCAAAGTAGGTCAGCTTTTAACAAGCCTGATAAATTCTATAGGTAGCGACTCGCCGAAAGTCTGGACGGGCATGGAAATGTTCCTTGGCAAACAAGTGAGAAAAGATGATCCCCAAATGAAAATAGTATATCGGAATTTTCAAAAAAATCTTGAGGATATTTGCCATATTGCAGAGAAAACCAAAACGCCTCTGATTTGCTGTACTGTTGGAAGCAATTTAAAAGACAATCCTCCATTTGCGTCAGAGCACCGTCCTGATCTGGCAGATTCAGAGAAAAAGAAATGGGAAGTGCTTTATCAAAAAGGTATTGATTTAGAAACAAATGGTGACTACGCATCAGCGGCCGATATTTATTTGAAAGCTGCTGAAATTGACCCTGATTACGCGGATTTGCAGTTTCGCCTGGGTCGTTGTTACTGGGAAACAAGCAAATATGAAGAAAGTAAAGACAGGTTCGTTCAGGCGCGTGAGCTGGATACGCTTCGTTTTCGTGCGGACAATCAAATCAATACAATCATTCGTGACGTTGCAGGCGACAAAAGCAGCGATGGAATTTATCTTTTAGATACATGTAAAGTAATTGAAGAGAATAGTCCTCATGAAACCCCGGGACAAGAGTTGTTTTATGAGCATGTCCATCTGAATTTTGATGGCAATTATCTTCTTGCTCAAACGATATTCCGGCAAGTGGATGAAATTTTGCCGGAGCGGATTAAACATAATACAAACTCAAATGTTCAGCAAAGTTCTTTTCCCTCAGAGCAGGAAGTTTCTCGATATTTAGCTTATACCGATTGGGAAAAATATCGCATTGCAGGAAAAGTTGTTAATGAATTCCTGAAACAGCCGCCGTTTACCAATGAGCTTTATAAT
>CAYSHS010000051.1:0-14592 GCA_964430845.1 uncultured Pirellulales bacterium
TGCGTCACAGTCTGATCTTCATGGAGATTTACAGCGAGGCTCAGTATGATTATGTTTTTAGCTTTAGCGGCGTCTATTTTCTGGTTTTCATCTCCAATCTCGCCTTTGCCTGTAGAATTTATCACAATCCAGGGACAATTTTGATTGAAAAGTTCCTGTACTTGTGAAAATGCTTCTCTTAATTGCTGAAGTTGATCTTGTGCAAGGAGATTTTGATTATAATTATTTGTAGCCGGATTATTAAAAGCTACGTAAATTAATAATACGGAAGTAATAACAAGGCAAGCAGCCGCAGCTATAGCGGTCCTTCTCCAGAAGGCAATATTGCCATTTAATTTTGTGACTAAGCCTGCTTCAGTTTGGCCGTTCTCGATTTTTTTATCAATGCGGCTTCTGAGAGCTTGCCACGAATCAAGAGGTTCGATTGTTTCGTGAGCTTCTTTGAGAGCATAATTGATTTTATCTTTTTCATTATTCATAGGATTACTCCTTTTTATATTAAATTTTGCAGCCGGCTTTGCAGCCAGGCTTTTGCGTCATTCAAATCACGTGAGATGCTCGGCTCAGAGCGATTCAGTATTTTTGCCGCTTCTTTTTGTGCCAAATCCTGCATAAGAACCAGGACAGTTACCATTCGCAGGCGCTCGGACATTTCCATTAGAAGCTGGCTAATTATCGAAGCCTTTTCATTTTTTGTAATATTTTCAAATGGATGCAAATCGTTATTTTCCTGCCTCTTATTCAAAAAGTCAGCCGATAAAGCAACGAAATTTCTATTAATTTTCATTTTTTTGATTCGTTTTCGCGATAAATTCGAAGCTATTGTAAAGAGCCATTCACGAAAACAGCTTTCGTTTTTCAATTGTCCAATTCTATCGTAAGCTCTTAAAAACGTTTCCTGGCAAATATCATCGGCGTCCTGGTGATTCCCTGTGCAATGGTAGGCGTAGCGATAGATGTTCTTGTAATGTCGGTCTATCAAAATTCCGAAAGCTGCTTTATCGCCTGCCTGGCTTGCCGTTACTGCCGCTAATTCATCCATAAGTTATCCTAATAAGAGCTAAGAAGTATAAATATAAAAGAGCATGAAGATTTATGTTCCTTAACTTTTTTAACTTCCTTATATATAGATTCCTTCCTTTACTAAAAATTTCAAAAAACTCGTTTTCTGAGCACATTTTACTCCTAAGCTGCTTGCTTTTGCCATAACTATATGAGAAAATGCTGCGAAAATGTTTGTTTTTTGGTCATAATCATAGTTTCTTTCATTTTTTAAATTAATGCAAGGTTTGAAAATAGCTATTGGCGGTAAAGGAGGAGTAGGAAAAACGACTATTTGCGCAATTCTGGCGCAGTTATTTGCACAGGATGGTCTCGATGTTCTTACAATAGATTCTGATCCGAATGCGAATCTTGCTATGGCTTTTGGGCTGGAGTTCGATAAAAATCCTGAACCTCTTATTAAAATGAAAGAGCTTATTGCCGAACGAACCGGAACAGACAAAGACGCAATAGGTTCATATTTCAGGCTTAATCCCAATGTAAGCGACTTGCCTGAGAAATATTGGCTTAAGATAAATAATATAAAATTGCTGGTTTTGGGTGCAATAACTCACGCCGGAACTGGATGCGCCTGTCCTGAAGGGGCTTTTTTAAAAGCAATGCTCAGACATACGATACTGCATCGTAAAGAATTAGTAATTGTTGATTTAGCTGCCGGTGTGGAGTTTATGGGCAGGGCAAGCGTTCAGGGTATTGATATGCTTGTTTTGGTTGTCGAGCCGGGAGGCAGAAGTATAGAAACTGCAAATAAAATGGGCCAAATGGCAAAGGAATTGGGTATTAAGCACGTCGGGGCAATTGCCAATAAGATTACAGAGCCGGAGCAAGTAAATTTGATTCAGTCTCAATTGGGGAATATTAAATTATTAGGTAGTTTACATTCCAGCCGGTTTTTGCAGGAGGCAGATATGAAACGAAAACCTGTTTTTAATGCTGATAAACAGGTTATGGAACAGCTTAAAAATGCAAAACAGCGAATGGAAGAACTGCTGTACAATAATTGAGAAATAAAACTTCAATTGACAACATAGTTAGTTTGAATTATTAAAGTGTCTAAAATGAGCTAAAGTTGTTCCGCCAAAGGCGGTCAAATCCAACTTTAGGCACTGTTGCTATTATTTAGTTTTAATAAAAATCTTTTAAAAAGAGTATTTCAATGGAAGTAAAAAAACGCAGTATTGATAAAGCATCGCAGGAGATGATAAATCAAATGGCTCAGGCCGGCCAGCAAAACGCATGGGACAGGCTCGAATCACAGTTGCCACAATGCGGATTTGGCAAACAGGGTCTCTGCTGCCGGATTTGTACGATGGGGCCTTGCAGAATTTCAAAAAAATCGCCTTTGGGTGTTTGCGGTGCAGATGCCGATACAATCGTAGCACGTAATTTCTTGAGAGCGGTTGCAGCCGGAGCAAGTGCTCATAGTGACCACGGCAGGGGTGTGGCGGAAGTTTTTCTTGCCGCCGCAAGAGGAAAAGCTCCAGATTATCAGTTTAAGGACACAGTTAAGTTATATAAAGTCGCGCAGGAGCTGGTAGTGAAAACAAAGGACCGTTCTGTTAATGATATAGCAACAGATATTGGTCAAATCGCATTGGCTGAATTTGGCAAGCCTGAAGGTGAGCAACTGATGGTTCGCAGGGCACCGCAGCCGAGACAGGAAATCTGGAAGAAACTCGGTATCACGCCGCGTGCTGTTGACAGGGAAATTGTCGAGGCTTTGCATAGAACTCACATGGGAGTTGACCAGGATTACAGGAATATAATCATGCACGCGAGCAGAACTGCACTCGCTGATGGCTGGGGCGGCTCGATGCTTGCTACTGAATTGCAGGATATTCTTTTCGGAACACCTTACCCCGGACGCGGCGAAGTCAATCTTGGCGTGCTCAAAAAAGATGAAGTCAATATTATAGTTCATGGTCACGAGCCTATTCTTTCTGAAATGATAGTAGCCGCTTCCGGTGATGAGCAATTATTGAAGGAAGCCGAGAATGCCGGAGCAAAAGGAATAAACGTTTCAGGTATTTGCTGTACCGCAAACGAGCTGCTCATGCGACACGGTGTTCCGATTGCCGGAAGCTTCCTCAGCCAGGAGCTTGCAATTGCAACCGGAGCGGTCGAACTCATGGCGGTCGATGTTCAGTGTGTGATGCAGGGACTTGGTGAAATCGCGAAATGTTTCCACACGAAACTTATTACCACTTCTGACAAGGCAAAAATTCTCGGTGTTCAGCATGTTGCTATGGATGAAAAAAATGCTCTTAATACTGCGAAAGAGCTTGTGAAATCCGCGATTGAAAATTATAAAAATCGTGATAAGGTTACCATACCCGATGAAAAACAAGAAGCAGTTGTAGGATTCAGTCACGAATCGATTAATTATATTTTAGGCGGCAGGTACCGCGCGAGCTACCGTCCTTTGAATGACAATATAATTAACGGCCGCATTCGGGGAGTCTCTGGAATCGTAGGCTGTACGAATCCGAAAGTGCCTCAGGATTTTACACATGTCACTCTTGTAAAAGAGCTTATCAAACGGGACATTCTCGTGCTTACTACTGGTTGTGCTACTATCGCCTGCAGTAAACAGGGATTGACAAATCCGAAAGAAGCTCTTGAATTAGCCGGGCCTGGCCTGAGGGAAGTTTGCGAGGCCGTGGGAATTCCGCCTGTTCTAACATGCGGCAGTTGTGTAGATAATTCACGATTGCTTGTTGCATGTACTGAAATTGTACGGGAAGGTGGACTTGGACAGGATATTTCGGAAATTCCGGTCGTAGGTGCCTGTCTTGAATCTATAACGGAAAAAGCAATCTCGATTGGTCAGTATTTTGTTGCAAGTGGTGCTCTGGTCGTATTCGGTCAGGAATTTCTGCCTGTCTCGGGAAGTAAAAATGTAAGTGACTATTTGTTTGAAGGAATTGAGAAAGACCTTGGCGGCCGATGGGCTGTGGAATCCGATCCGGTAAAAGCCGCACAGATGATACTCGAACATATCGAGAAGAAACGTGATGCTCTCGGAATCAATAAAAAGGGTGAACGTAAGCTATTCGATATGGCTGACAGGAGAGCTATAAAAGTGTAAAGTAACTCGTATCATGGGCTTCCAGCCCATGAAAACGCGGGCTGGAAGCCCGCGCTACATTAATTTTTAAGAAGGTTTAAAAATGTCGAAAATTATCGCATCAGCAGCTATACGCGGTGCTCATAAAATAGCAAAACAGGCGGAAGATATTTTTGCTCGTGCCATCGAGCAGAAGGGTAGCGATTGTCCTGTTGAGTTTCCCAACACTGCTTATTACATCCCGATTATTTATTCCATGACTGGGATTGCAGTTGAGAAATTGGCAGATTTCGAACAGGTGATGAATGAAATAAAGGGTTTGCTGCCGCCATTAGTTGATGATGATTTGTGGCTTCCTTATCTTGGTAATGCACTTGATGCGGGGATGGCGACACTTTTTGCGGAAGAAATTATCGAAGCATGCAAGTATCTCATTGGCCAGAATCCGGTTGACGGCATATGGCTCGGAGCAGCGGATGATGTAATACTCCGGGAGCGAGGTATTCAATTTGTTGACGGTACAGCACCCGGATTCGCGGCAATCGCCGGAGCGGCTCCTGATGTCGAGACGGCAGTAACTATCGCACGAAAATTACAGGAACGATGCTTGTATGTTTTTATGTCTGCGCATAATAACGGGACAACATTCGCCGAGCAGCTTGTCGAAGGCGGTGTCCAGTTGGGTTGGGAAACACGTCTCGTACCTTTCGGAAGGGAAATTACATCAGCAATTTATTCTCTTGGTTTTGCAAGCAGAGCGGCGTTGAGTTTTGGCGGAGTTCAGCCCGGAGATTTCAGGCGCAATCTTCTTTATAATAAGAACAGGATTTTCGCATTCGTTCTTGCTCTTGGTGAAGTTACTGACGAATGGTATGCTACCGCGGCGGGTGCAATTAACTTTGGTTTTCCAACTATCGCAGATTCCGACATTCCTGAAATTCTGCCTACGGGCGTATGTACTTATGAGCATGTAGTCTCAAAAATTCCGCATAGCCAAATTGTAGAAAAAGCGATTGAAGTTCGAGGGCTGAAAATTAAAATCACGGAAATCCCCATTCCTGTATCGGTAAGTCCCGCGTTTGAGGGAGAACGTATCCGCAAGGAAGATATGCAGGTCGAGTTCGGAGGTCAGAGGACACCTGCGTTCGAGTGGCTTCGCATGAAGGAGCTGAGTGAAATCGAAGATAGTGACGTGGAAATAATCGGAAAAGATATAGATTCCGTTGAAGCAGGCGGTATGCTTCCTCTCGGAATTGTAATCGAAGTTGCGGGACGAAAAATGCAGCCTGATTTCGAGCCTGTCCTGGAACGTTATGTGCATACATTCATAAACGAGGCGCAGGGAATATGGCACATGGGACAGCGTGACATTAACTGGCTCAGAATCAGTAAGGCAGCCGCGAAAGTCGGATTTAAGCTGGAGCATATCGGAAAACTTTTACACGCGAAATACCATGAAGAATTTTCGAGCATAGTCGATAAAGTGCAGGTAAAAATATATACAGACCTCAAGCAGGTTGAGGAACTTCGCAAACAGGCACAGGCTGTTTATGCAGAGCGTGACGCACGCCTGGCCGGGATGCAGGACGAGGACGTGGAGACTTTTTATTCATGTACCTTATGCCAGAGTTTCGCGCCGAATCATGTTTGCGTAGTCTCGCCGGAGCGGCCTGGTTTGTGCGGTGCATATAGCTGGCTGGATTGCAGGGCATCTTTTGAAATTACACCTTCCGGACCGAATCAGCCAATATCCAAAGGAAACTGTCTCGATAGAACTGTCGGTCAGTGGGACAGGATTAATACGTTTGTCCACAAAGAGAGCGGCGGAAATATCGAGCGAATGAGTCAGTACAGCATGATTATCGATCCGATGACTTCATGCGGCTGCTTCGAGTGCATCGCCGCAGTGCTGCCTTCGACCAATGGAATAATGATAGTGAACAGGGAGTTCACAGAAATGACTCCGTGCGGTATGAAATTTTCGACACTGGCAGGGACGGTCGGAGGTGGCCAGCAAACACCTGGATTCATCGGTCATTCGAGACATTATATCGGCTCGAAAAAATTCATCTCCGCGGAAGGCGGAATTAAAAGAGTTGTGTGGATGCCGAAAATGCTCAAAGAAGAAATAAGGGATTTTTTCATTAAAAGAGCAGAAGAGCTTGAACTTGGAGGGGAAAAATTCCTCGATATGATTGCCGATGAAACGACTGCGACGACAGAAGATGAAGTGCTTGAGTTTATCACGAAAGTGAATCATCCGGTATTAAGTATGGAACCGATGTTTTAAAGAAAAATTCGAAATCCTATGCACTAAATACTAAACAAGACTAAATGTTCAAAAATAAATGTTAAAAACAATTTGATTTGATGATTTGAATTTTAATCATTTGTATTTGTTTAGAATTTGGATATTAGAATTTAGGATTCGAATGAAATGATAAATATATAGTATTTTTAAAGAAGGATTTTCTTATGGCACTGACAGGACTGGAAATATTCAAACTCCTACCGAAAACGAATTGTAAAAAGTGCGGCATGCCGACTTGTCTGGCTTTTGCGATGGCTTTGGCGCAGAAACGTACCAGGCTTGAAAATTGCCCTGATGTTTCGGAAGAGGCAAAAGAAAAGCTGGCCGCTGCGGCTGCGCCGCCTATGAGAAAAATTGTTTTCGGGAAAAGTGATAGCCAGGTTCAAATCGGACAGGAGACAGTCTGCTTCAGGCATGAGGAAAAGTTTCATAGTCCCACGATTCTTGCCGTAACTGTTTCAGACAAGCTGAGCGAACAGGATTTGAAGAATCGCATCGAATCAATCAATAAACTGCAATTCGAGCGAATCGGGATAAAGATAGGTGTTCAGGCGATAGCAGTTATGAACGATAGCGGCTCTGCTGAAAGTTTCGAGAAAGCCGCTGCAATCGCTGGGGAAACAGGCAATCTTGCATTAATTCTCGTCACTAAATCTCCGGAGGCGATGGAAGCAGCGATTGGAAAGGTAAGAGAAAAGTCTCCATTACTTGCTACTGCAACAGGAGAAAATACGCAGGAAATGGCAAAAATCGCAAAAGCAAATATGTGTCCTCTCGTGGCACAGGCGGATTCTGTAGAGGCTCTCGCAGAGATGACAGAAAAAATAAAAGCGGAAGGCGTCGAAGATATTGTGCTTTGTCCCCCGACAGGTGAAAGAGGTAAAATAAAGAATGCTTTGTATGATTTATCGAAAATTAGAGCGCTTGCTCTGAAGAAAGGTTTCAGGCCTTTGGGATATCCGACAATTTCCTTTGTTAGCGGCTCGGATGACCAGCAGGCTGTTTCGGCGGTGAGCTTGATTTGCAAATATTCAGGTATAGTTGTCATCGATACGATAGAGCCGTATGCAATTTTACCAATGCTGACGACTGTGATGAATATATTTACCGACCCTCAAAAACCTGTCCAGGTCGAGCCTAAAGTATATTCAATTGGCGAGCCTGATGAAAACTCACCTGTGATGTTCACTACCAACTTTTCTCTGACATATTACACGGTCGAATCCGATGTGGAAGCCAGCAGAGTTCCGAGCTATATTCTCGTAGTGGATACCGAAGGCACGAGTGTTTTAACCGCGTATTCGGGTGACAAGCTCAACGAGAAAACAGTCGCAGATGCGATGGCAAAATTCGGGCTGGAGAGCAAAGTAAAGCATCGCAAGCTGATAATCCCCGGGTACGTCGCAGTCCTGAGCGGCAAAATCGAAGAAGCCACGAACTGGGAAGTGCTGGTAGGCCCGAGAGAATGTTCGATGCTGCCGAAGTATCTGAAAGAAGTATGGAATTAATTCGTCATGCGTGATAAGTATTGCGCATTGTGTGATTCTTTGTAAAGATGGGACAGAAAAAAATAAAAGAATGTATCGTTAGTTTTGAGCCGGTAGGCAGGAAAGTAAAAATGCCGGCCGGAACAACTCTTCTCGAAGCTGCTAACGAAGCAGGAATTTATGTCAATAATATTTGCGGCGGCGCCGGGTATTGCGGCAAATGCAAAGTCGTTGTTGATAACTTGGAAAAAATACACACAAGGGATTCTATCCATCTCGAACCGGAAGAAATAAAGCAGAAAATTGTTCTGGCCTGTCAGACTAAAGTTTTCGATGATGTCACTGTAACTGTTCTTGAATCTCTTTCGAAGCAAACAAGTCAAATATTAACTAATGAAAAATCTCATAAATCGGAAGAATTGTTTGATTTTGATCCGTTGGTTATAAAGCGATATATTGAGATGTCACCGCCAACTGTGCATGACCATACTGCCGATAAGGAAAGATTGTCTGTCACTTTGCATAAGCAGGCAGGTCCGAACGCAATACACATGGATTTGGGTATTCTTCAGAGTTTATCGGAAAAACTGCAAAGCTCACGGTACAGGGTGACAGTTACAGGAGCCTGGAAGGATGATATATTTGGAATAATAAACGTCGAATCGGGAGATGAAAGTAATACGTGTTTCGCAGTAGCGGTAGATATTGGTACTACTACAGTTGTTGTGCATTTGGTTGATTTGATAAGTGGTAAAACACTTGATACTGAAGCAGCATATAACAGCCAGATAAATTTCGGCGAAGATTATATCAGGCGAATTATATATGCAGAAGAAAACAACGCTTTCGGGAAGTTGCAGAATATTATAGTGAATGATATAAACAAGCTGATTGAAACTCTCGCAAAGAGGCGGAACATTAATATCAGGAATATTTCAGCGATAGTGTGCTCGGGCAATACCGCAATGATTCACTTTCTGCTGAAACTGGACCCGAGACGAATCCGCAGGGAGCCTTATGTGCCTTCTGCTAATTTTATTCCGTCGATAAGGGCTTCAGAAATAGATATCCGGATTAATAAGAATGGCTTGTTATATTGCGCTCCTTCTGTCGCTGCTTATGTAGGTGGTGACATAGTGGCAGGAGTCCTGGCAACGAGAATTTTTCTAAAGGAAGGCATTTCACTATTTGTCGATATTGGCACGAATGGCGAGGTAGTTCTTGGTAATAAGGACTGGCTCGTTTGCGCTTCAAGCTCTGCGGGACCTGCATTTGAAGGCAGCGGTGTAAAGCATGGAATGAGAGCGGCTGCCGGAGCGATTGAAAAATTCACTATTAACGAAGATGACTCTATAGAATTCAAGACAATAGGTGGAGAGCCGCCGGCTGGAATTTGCGGCTCAGGTCTTTTGGACATTCTCGCGGAATTATTTACTCATGGAATTATTGACCGTACCGGAAGGTTTACTCATGAAGATAATCCCTTAGTCTCTCAAGGCGACGAAGGATTACAGTTCCAGATAGTTCCGTCTTGTTCTGCACAAAAGGAAATCGTTATTACGCAGGCGGATATCAATAATCTCATACGTTCCAAAGCAGGAGTTTTCGCGGCGATTAAAGTTCTCATGGCATCTACACAGATAGAATCCGAAAATCTTGACGCGATTTATTTAGCCGGTGGTTTTGGAAATTATCTTGATGTCAAACAAGCTGTTACTATCGGAATGTTACCTGATGTACCTTTGGGAAAGATTCATTTTGTCGGCAATACTTCTCTTGCAGGCGCAAAAACGGTTTTACTCAGTCGAAAGGCCCAGAAGCAGGCAGAACAAATAGCGGCGAGTATGACGTATTTTGACCTGATGACTCACAGGGAATATATGGAAGAATTTATGCGAGAGAAATTTCTGCCGCACACAAACTTGTCTCTCTTTCCATCGGTTATTAATCTAAAGAAGAATAAGGTATGACTACAACAATAGCAATAAGTGGTAAAGGCGGCTCAGGCAAAACGACCATAGCCGCAATGATAGTAAGATATTTAGTTGAACAGAAAAAGACAGGTGCAGTGCTTGCGGTTGATGCAGACCCGAACTCCTGTTTGGGTTTGACTTTGGGTGTTGAGCCGGAAGGTATAATCGCGGATATTCGGGAAAACGCGCTATCGAAATCGCCAAATAATACTGGTCTGGACAAGCTGCGAACTGTTGAATATGGTATTCAGCAGGCGATTACAGAAGCGAAAGGATTCGATTTGCTCACGATGGGTCGCCCTGAAGGACCGAGCTGTTATTGTGCCGTGAATAATATGCTGCGAAAATTTCTTGATAAGCTCAGCTCGCAATATAAGTATGTAGTAATTGATAACGAAGCCGGGATGGAGCATCTTTCACGCAGGACGACAAATAATGTGGATTTGCTCTGCATCGTGGCTGAGCCTAATCCTGTCGGGACTGTTACGGCTAAAAGAATTATCGAGCTTGCTGAAAAATTACCGATTATTGTCAGAAAAAAGGGTGTAATTTGGAATAAAATGATACAGAATGAAGAACGATATGCACTGAATGAGGTTGAAATGTTAGGCTGTATCCCTTATGATAATGAAGTTTTTACAGGCTCTGCAAGAGGCGAAGATGTCTTTAAGCTTAATAAAGGCAATTCCGCCTTTTTGGAAGTGGCGAAAATATTAGCAAGCGCATTGCGTCAAACGTGATGCGCATTGGGTAAAATAAGTTACGTTTTTTTTGGAGTAAAACACCAATGGCGGTACCGGAAATAACAGATAGTTTTACAGGCTCTGTAAATCGCCTTACACTTGGAGCAACTAAGGAAAACGGAGGCTCTCGCAGCTCGACGGTAACAGTAGGCGGCTCAAAGAATGTAGTCTATGGGGGCACTCACGACCAGGCAGGGGAAAAACCTGTTATCGCTATGGATGTTATCGATGTAAAACCTGCAGACTGGCCTGATATTTTGAGTGAGCCTTATAAAGATGTTTTGGATAATCCGGGCGAATGGGCAAAAAAATGCGTAGAAGAATTCGGGGCGGACTTAATCTGTCTGAAATTCGACGGGATTCATCCTGACAATGCCAATAAAGATGCCGCTCATGCAATCAAAGTAACTGAACAGGTTCTAAAGGCAGTTGGTGTACCTCTTATTCTGTGGTGCAGCGGCAACGATGAAAAAGACAACCAGGTTATGCCCAAAGTCAGTGGAGCTGCCAAAGGCGAAAACTGCCTGCTCGGAACTGTAACAGAGAATAATTACAAGTCCCTTACAGCGATTGCACTTGCAGACGGACATCTGCTGATAACAGAAGCTCCAATAGATATAAATATCGCAAAGCAAGTCAATATTCTCGTATCCGATATGGGATTCCCATTGGAAAGAATAGTAACTTACCAATCCACAGGTGCGTTGGGTTACGGTATCGAATACGCCTATTCGATACAGGAAAGACAGCGCATAGCGTCTCTGACCGGCGATAAAATGATGGCTATGCCTGCAATTTGTGACGTGGGTTACGAATCATGGCGTGCCAAGGAAGCCAGGCTCGAAGATGCACCAGGCTGGGGTTCTGTTGCGGATCGCGGCCCGATGTGGGAAGCTGCAACAGCGGTTTGTCTCCTGCAAGCCGGCGTGGATATTATTCGTATGCGGCATCCAAGAGCAACTGCCGCGGTAAAAGACTTTATCAACCAGATATGGCAATAGTGTGTTGAAATAGTAGTTTGCATTATAACAAGCCATTGGAAGATTCTATTATGATACTAATCGGAGAACGAATCAACGGGATGTTTACGAACGTTAAGGAGGCAATTGCTAATAAGGACAAGAAAATTATCCAGGAAATAGCCCGAAAGCAGACTGAAGCAGGAGCTTCATACATGGATGTGAATGTTGGTACAGCAGCGGCGGAACAGGAAGATGCGATTCAGTGGCTCGTAGAAACTATCCAGGAAGTATGTTCTACGCCGCTAAGTCTCGATTCGCAAAAACCAGGAGTAATCGCGGCCGGCTTAAAAGCAATCAATCCTGAAAATGGTGTGATTCTGAATTCTACGCCGCTGAATAAAAAAAGTGACGAAGAAATTTTCGATAAATATATTGAAATGGCAAAAAATACCGGACCAAAAGCAAACATAATTGCTCTTACAATGGACAAAAATGGCGTTCCGCAGGATACAGATACTCGCGTAGCAATAGCTGCGGAAATAGTCTCGAAAGCTATGGAACTGGGATTTGATACCCAGCGAATTTTTATCGACCCGATTATATTGCCTGTAAAAGTTCCGAATGCACAGGTTCAGCCGGGCAATATTTTGAGAGCAATGGACCAGATACAATTTCTCTCTGACCCGGCACCGCATATGACAATCGGATTATCGAATCTTTCCCAGGGAGCTTCCGAAAGAAGCATTATAAACAGGGTATTTCTTGCAATGGCAATCTCACGCGGCCTGGACTCAGCTATTGTTGACGTTCTCGACAATAACCTGATGAATGTAGTAGCTACTTCGGAAATGCTGATGAACAAGCAAATATATTCAGACAGCTTTCTGAAAGTTTATTCCAATTAAATATAGTATAGGAAAGCTAGTTGAAGCAAAATTGAAGTTAGGCATACTTTAAGAAAGAAAAAATTTCTTTTTTTAATTTTTTCTTTCGTAAATAGTTTATGTCACTTATTTATAATTATGAATTTATTGGAGTTGATTGTATTAAGAAAATCTTATTTCCGAGATTTTCTTAATACAATGTATGCCTAACTTCAATTTTGCAGTAATCTTAGTACAGGAAAATTAAATGCAGCTTGATCCAAGACAACTTAAAGACTGGCAAATAGCAGAAGCCGCTGAAGAGCAGATGAAAACAGTTTATGAGCTGGCTGACGAATTGTCTCTCCGGGACGGCGAATTAATACCAATGGGCAGGAACCTGGCGAAAATTGATAACCAGAAAGTTCTTTCCCGCCTTGCAAATGCGCCTGTTGGAAAGTACATAGATGTTACCGCTATTACGCCGACACCTTTGGGTGAAGGCAAGACGACTACAACTCTCGGACTTGTAGAAGGTTTAGGGAAATTAAGGAAGACAGTTTCAGGTGCGATTCGCCAGCCGAGCAGCGGCCCGACTTTTAATATAAAAGGTTCCGGCGCAGGCGGCGGGCTTGCCCAGTGTATTCCGCTTACTCCTCTTTCCATCCGGCTGACTGGCGATATAGACTTTATTACGAACGCGCACAATCTTGCAATGGTTGCTTTGACTTCGCGTATGCAGCATGAGCGAAATTATGACGATGAGAGGCTTTCCAGGAGCGGCTTAAAAAGAATAGACATTGATCCGGACAGGATTCAGATTAAATGGGCTATGGATTTTTGCGCCCAGGCTTTACGAAATATAAGGATAGGACAGGGCGGGAAAATGGACGGCTTCGAGATGGACTCGGGTTTTCAGATTACCGTCTCAAGTGAGCTTATGGCAATATTGTCAATAGCGAAGGATTTGAAAGACCTCAGGCAGCGTGTAGCGAAAATGGTTGTCGCTTATGATAAAAAAGGCAAAGAAGTTACTACCGCCGACCTGGAAGTTGATGGTGCTATGACCGCCTGGCTTGTGGATGTAATTCATCCCAACCTGCTCCAGACCATCGAAGGCCAGCCTATATTGGTTCACGCAGGACCATTTGCGAATATCGCAATAGGCCAAAGCTCGATTCTGGCTGATTTAATGGGAACGAAACTAAGCCAGTATCATGTAACCGAAAGTGGTTTCGGAGCAGATATCGGTTTCGAGAAATTCTGGAACTTGAAGTGCAGGCTTTCAGGCCTTGTGCCTGATGCGGTCGTTATAGTTGCAACAATTCGCGCCTTGAAAATGCACGGCGGCGGACCTGTTGTTAAACCTGGCTTGCCTTTGAGCGAAGAATATACAACTGAAAACCTGGGTCTTCTCGAAAAAGGCTGCGAAAATCTCATCGCACATATCGAAACTGTAAATAAAAGCGGCGTTCAGCCTGTAGTCTGTATAAACCATTTTCGCACCGACACAAAGTCTGAAGAAGAGCTTGTATGCAAAATTGCCGAGCAAAACGGGGCGCTGGCTACTGTTTCACAGCATTGGCTCAAAGGCGGCGAAGGGGCAAGAGAATTAGCTGAAATGGTAATTCAGGCATGCGATAAAAAGAATAATTTCCAGTTTCTTTATGATTTGGATATGCCTTTACGAAAACGCATCGAGCTGATAGCCCAACAAGTTTATGGAGCGGCTGGTGTTACTTATACAGAGAAGGCGTTGAAAAAAATAGAATCCCTGGAATCCGACCCGACAGTTCGCTCTTTCGGTACTTGCATGGTAAAAACTCACCTGAGTCTCTCGCACGATCCGGATTTAAAAGGCAGACCCACAGGCTGGGAGTTGCCAATAAGCGATATTCTATTGTACAAAGGAGCAGGCTTTGTTGTACCTGTCGCAGGTGCTATAAAGCTGATGCCTGGTACAGCATCGGATCCGGCATTCCGACGGATTGATGTAGATGTCGATACAGGAAAAGTACAGGGACTATTTTAGATTAAAAGGGGACATTCTACTTTTTTTATTGACACACATTTGGATTTCATTTAAATTCTTTTCCATGCCAAGAACAGCCAGAGCAAGTATCG
>CAYSHS010000052.1:0-14584 GCA_964430845.1 uncultured Pirellulales bacterium
GGAAACATTTATGCCAGAGGTTTCAGGAAGTGCTTGTACATCAAAGGCAAGCCAGCTCCCTGGATATGAACTATATAGAGATTGCTCTTAATAGCGAATTTATTACGTCTTATAATATTGATGATGCTTCGGAATAACCTGTCTGAAGCCCAGTGCAATCTCGTGAATTTACCCTGCTTTTCATTAAATTCAAAAAACAGTTTATTAACTTTATATGATTTTTCTCTATCGGGCCAGGCAGTACTTGTAAGTACAGTAACATCCTCACCAATTTTGCCAAGACCAGTACACAAGGCATCAGTATAACTGTACATACCGCTTTTACCGGAATGATCAACCATTAAGATACGCATTTTTCCGTTTGATTCTATAAAAGAATTGCTATGAGATTACCTGAGGAAAACCATATTCTGATTCGTATTCTTCGTCGAATTCCAAATTAGGCTCTTCTGAAAATATTTCCTGCTCTTCGACAAGGCTCATATAAATGTCACGCCAGTTGGCTGTTACTGCGACAAAGCTGATTAAAAGCGAAGCGCCTCGATAATGCGAGAAAACCGGGTGAAAGACACCATCAGCAGCCAAAGCTATTGTAAGAAGAAAAAAAGTCGTGCCTAAATACTGCAAGCAAGGAATTTCACTTCTGGCCAATATAAAACTTCTGAAAAGAATTGCAATGAATAAAATCAGCACAGTGAATAGTCCGATTAAGCCGCACCTGTCCAGCCATCCCAAATACTCCGAATGATAAAAAGCCACCAGCTCATCAGGACCGGTAGGTGCAGCGTGCATTGCACCTACTCCCCTGCCTGTCAGAATGAAATATGGAGCACTTTTAAAGCTCGATTTAATTGTTTCGTATTCTATCCCTCTCCAGCTATACTTCAGGTCATATAACGTGGGAGCTGCGTAATATCCTCTTCCATAATCAGTTCGGAATCTTGCCAAAAAATCAAAACCTGATGCAACAGCTATAACAACGACAATCAAGCCAACAGACGCAAAAACAATTGTGTTTTTTACCCTTGCCCTCATAAAAATTAATGCGGAAATAACAAGCACAGCCATAGCTCCGTAAGTTGACCTTGTCTCGCTTAGCACTATGCCGCCCAGGCCGGCCAGTAACATTACGATTGAAATTAAAAGCCATCCTGTTTTACTTACAAATCTTCCAATCGCCAAGCTAACCAGAATCAGGTAGAGCATCGGAATCAGTGCCTGTGTCCCTCTCTCACCGACGAGGCCGCCTTCTTCTACTACTCTTTCCGCCTCGTTAATCGGTGCGCTATAAATGCCGACTCGAATAAGAATATGGAAAGCAAACATCATCAAAATTAAATAAAAGCTGAATTTCAGCAATCCTCTCACGCGTAAATAATCCGTAAAATATCTAAGTGCAAATATTCCGGCTGCGACAAAATGAACTACCCTCGAATGTGTCAGAGCGTCACGAGGGTACATCAAAAAACCCTGTATTAATGATAAAATGCTTAGAGCCGCCAGAACCAGGATACACTTTTTTATTATTCCAGAGCGAAATTGTGTTTCATTGCGTACGAAAAAAGCTGCGAAAAGTGTAATCACAGAGAGGAAATCCGCAGGGGACCATGTCAGTGGCATACCAAGATTGCCCGCCTGGTTTATATAGCCTGCAAATATGCTGTCAAATACTTCGGAAACCAAAAAGATATAAAATACCCATTTGGGCTTCCAGACCATCAGCGGCACACATAAAACAATGGTGACAGCACATAATATCCCAATAAAAGTCGCCATAAAATTAACTCAAAGCAAACGTCCGAAAACAATAAATTCCCAACATATTCTAAATCTGTATCGGAAAATAATGACTGTAGTTATAGGTCAAAACATCAGAATTTTCGCATTTCAACCCGATATTTTGGCTGTTTTTACTTAAGTTTGAAAATTCTGAATCATTTTAGAGAAATCAATTCTGACTTCTTCATACATTTTAAATGCAATCTCCTGCTGTTTTTTACTGATTTGGTCGAGATTTTTATTTATTTCATTGAATATTTCAATCAGCTTTTCAGTACTAAGCCGCGTATCGACAATGCAATACTTCTCAAGCCCGAATTGTGCCATAAAATCCTCAGTCTTTTTATGATACGCAATCGCCAGTAAAGGCGTGCCTGCAACCAACGAAAAAATCTGCGAATGAGTTTTGTGACCCAGGAACATTCTGCATTGTGATATTGAATTAATATGCTCCACTGTGCCGGGAAAACTTTCAACTATTTCACAGCATTCTTTTTTACGAACACACTTTATTATATCCCCGATACATGACCTGTCGGAACCCTGCATCTCCATTGGAAAAAACCGAATTCGTTCATAACATCCTGTTTCAATTACATAATCTATTAATTCCGCAAAGCAGCGAGTATAATCATCCCATGCCTGTGGATTCTTCTTATTTCCAGTCCAGACTGAAACTCCCATAATCGGCTCTCTTTTGCTCGGAGCAATTCGAGATTTTAAAACGTCATACAACCCGAAAACAGACTCTCTTGTTTTTAAAACATGCTTTGTGGAAACTTCCAGTTTTTCAATTTCCTGTTGCGAAGCCTCGTCACGAATAAATATTTGTTTAGCACCCGATAGAATTTTTTGAATCATAGTTTTGCCGGACGGAGACAGGAATTTGAAGGTACCGATAGACTGTGACCAGAGAATAAGCGGCTTCTTATAAAGCAATGCAATCGCCATATCAAAAATCTGGGGTGTCCTGATACTACCGGCTATAATCGTTGTCAGGTGATGACCTCCTGTGCTTATGACTATGTCGGCTTTTCGGACAGCTTCCAAATATTGCTTATTGACAAAAAATCGTAAATACCACGGTCGCCTTCCTGCAATTAAAGCGTTTCGTACGAGAGGAAAATAAACAAAGCGAGGCAGTTTAACTTTTACGAGTAAGTGAAACACCTTCCTGAAAAAGCCGGCATTTTTTATTCGTGAAATATCCCGGCCCCAGGGTATTACGCTCACCTTCATATCAGGGAAATCAGGTCTTTCTTCCCAGTATTGGGGATTGCTTGCAGAAATAGTGACATAGTCAATGCCATTAGCTTTCAGCTCTCTCAGGACAAAGTACAGAACCGCCCTGTCACCTTTATTCGTTGAACACTGGTTTATCACAAAAACGTTCATATACAGCTTTCGTTTTGATGCCAAAACTTACTTTTTAATACATTAAATATCCACTTGCTTTCAGTGCGTAAGGAAATGATGGTAAAACAAGTTAATACAACAAAGCCCGATATGACAAACATGTATATCCAATAGAAGCCGCCCGGAAAAACTAATTTATTAAGAATTAATAAAATTGCTAATGAAATTACAGTAGCTTTCAAAGAGTTGAATAAGCCGCCCTTCAAATACTCATATAAGGACATATTACACTTATACGAACCATAGAAAGGAAGCCATATCCCCATATATGCCCACAAAGCAATCATTTGTGCAATTGCCGGCGCCATAGGAACTGCAACAAAACCTCGTAGTAGAATAATCTCTGATACGATAGCAGTTGATGCAGAGAGAATTGCCACGATTGTCATTTCTCTAAGATAACCCATCCCGGCAAGCGATGGAATCCATATCCCAAATAAACCGCGAGGTACTATAGCAAACATAGTGACCCATAATACCGCAACCATCTCAGGTAAAAACATATTGCCAAGTAAAAGCACAAGAATTTTTTTCGCATACATAAGCAGCATAATCATTATCGCACAGGTAATTACGGAACTTATGTTTGTCGCTTTCTTGATAACATTATTTATCTTTCCGTGCTCCTTGTTAGAGAAGAAATTAGTTACAGCAGGCAGGAAAACATTATGCGCCCCGGCCAGAAGGCTGTTAATAAAGCCGCTTATCCTCGATGCGATATCATAAACAGAAACGTTTTCAGCAGTTCCAACTTTACCTATCAGTAAAGCCAGTGTGCTGTACATAAAAATCAAGCTGCCCGAACGAGCCGCCGCGTGGCTTGTATATCGAAACAGCTCCCGAATTGTCTTCAATCTGATTTTTGATAATTCAATTTTTAAGCCCGGTATCGATTTTTTAGTGACATAAATCACTGAAATTAAGGAAACTGAAGCTGCGATTACAAAAGCAAGCTGCACTGCTATCATACTGTGCCAGTAATAAAGCAACGCAATAGTTAAAGCCATCCTCAGGATATTTATTATAGCTGTAATGGAATTATATCGCGTGTGATATTGAAATCCCATCAGTGTTCCGTTAAAAACAGCTTCTGTTATTTTCAGAGCAAGTGTCACACCAACAAGAATACAGGTAATTTGTGCATCATGAGCAAAATTTTCAGTAATGGCGGTAAAAATATCTGAAACGAAAAATGACAACAGTATAGCTGCCGCTACTGTTAAAACTGAAAGAGAAAACAAAATTAAAAAAGATGCTGAAACAAACTGGTTCAGATGCTCTTTGTCATTATGATAAAATGCCACAAAGCGATTTGTTGAAAGCGAAAAGGCATTTTCCAGGATCATCGGGTATTTCAAGCCAGTCGAAAGCAAAGCCCATACGCCGTAACTGTCCCATCCGAGACTATGCGGGATGATACGAATAAAAACAAGCACAAGCGCAACGTTAACCAACTGGCTCATCCAGGTTGAGCCGGCGTTAAAAATAACTCTTTTACGAAGTGACATTTTATTTACCAAAGCTACTTATGTTCGTTTTTAAGCCAATCATCTGCAAAAACAATAAAATCAGAAATATCAATAATATCATCTGCAGGAGCACTTACATCACAGGCCTGGTTCCAGGCTGTGTCCCCGTATGAAGATAACCAGGCAGAGGCGAATATACAAAAATCCATATAGTCAACGTCTCTGTTACAATCGAAATCGGAAGGGGCTAAATTAATATCGAAAATATAAGCAGACCCGGAATCGGTGCCTTTTTTGTCACTTAATTCCGCCCCGACTATAACAACTTTATCTGAAACAGCGACAGACCATCCAAAATGGTCGCCAAATTTGATATCACTTGAATCAAGTCTTGCTTTCAACAGCCATCTTTTGCCATTGAATGTAAATAAATAAGCACTGCCTGGTCCATTTGTCGTGCCCCAGTGTCCATCAGGCGTACCAATAACCACCATATTATCAAAGACATCAACATCCCAGCCAAATTGATTCAGACATTCGCCGTAAGGCAATTGCAGCTTTGCCTGCTCGACCCACTGTTTTCCATCAAAACCAAAAATGTAAGTTGAGCCGGAATTGCAATAAACATTATTAGGCTCAGCGTTATCGTCACCATAAGCCCCGATTACCGCGATATTTCCGGAAACAGCCAGGTTCTGACCAAAATGGTCACCATGTGTTGCATCAAGAGCAATAAGTTTTTGCTTCTCAATCCAATTTCCGTTATCGTATTTAAAAACATACACCGAGCCGGCAGTGCGTCCATTAGAATCATTCCCCGGCGATCCGACAAAAGCTGTATTTCCATCATCAGAAATTGCTACGCCGTTACCGAAAGTTGCCAGCTCTGCGCCATCTTGTGCGAGCAGTTTGGCCTGCTGGTTCCAGCTTGTACCGTCAAATCGAAATATATACGCCGCACCGGATTTATAGCCATTATCATTTGCTTTGCATGCTCCAATTAATATTGTGTTACTGTCCGCTGATATTGAAACATCGAAGCCAAACTCCTCCCAGTAATAACCTATACCTTCAGCAAGCAGTTTTTGCTGCTCGACCCAATTTTTCCCATCATAAGTGAAAACATATACAGAACCGGTCCAATCACCTGCACTATTGTCACGATTTGCTCCAGCTACAATTGTGTTTTTAGAAATTGCAACAGACCAGCCAAACCAGTCGTTCGCTTTGCCATCAGAGGCAAGCAATTTTGCCTCCTGTACCCAATTACCATCAACAATACGAAATACATAAACCGAGCCTGAGTTCGAACCGTTGTCATCATCAAGATATGCTCCTATTATCACCCTGTTGTTGCAAATACCAACACTGTATCCGAAATAATCACCAATATTAGTATCACTACCAGTCAACAAATCCGATTCGTCAATCCGGCATTGTCCAATAACGAAATTAGAATTGAAGAATATATAAATAAATGCAAATATAAAATAAAGATATTTACGCATTAAAATAATTTCTGTAAGGTATCGGTCAGAATCTCCCTCGCTTCATATACAAGATTGCAGTTATCTGGATTAGCCAAAATTCGCTTGACCTGGTCGTCAAGAACTTTCTGTGCCTTGTCAGCGGCTTTGGCATCTTTGATTTTTACTTTATTTATAGCCTTCTGCAATTCATACAGATACTGGTAATCTTCCACGCCTTCGCGGAAAGCCTGCCACCTGCGGGAAGGAATAATTCCATCGGTCAATCCGGCAACAGGACTCGCCTTTGCGCCATAGACTACGCCTGAAAATCCCTGCGGCCTGAGAGTATCATCCCATGGGACAGCGCCAGGCTCGAAATCCAGGCCATAATAATAAATCCAAAATCCTGCACCGCCCTGGCTTCTCTGAAATGCGCGCCATGGCAACAAACGATAATAAGAATAAGGCTGTTGCGCCTTCATAGGCTCAAGACATTCGTACGTCCACATCTGTTTCCTGAAACTTTTTATTGCCTCGAACCAGTCAGGATGCCGGACAATGTGACTATCCTGCAAGCACCAGATGTCGATAAGCTCACGAAAACGCATAAATTCTTCAGGACCTTTTCCAAATGAATTGGCATAGAGCCTTATCTTCGGATCGATAGATTTAATTAATTTCGCCAATTCATAATAGTCATCAGCGATACTTTCATCAAATGGATATAACGCATATCTGTTATAATCTATCCCAAGATTTCTCAAATGCTGCGCTAAATCTTTTAGCCAAGATGTAAAAACTTTTTTCCATGTGTCACTCATCCATTTTACGTCACCGAATCTGCCATAATCCTTTTGTGTGACACTGAAACCCATTCCAAGTAAAAAAGTTTCAGCATATGAACGCTGCTTTATCAGCTTGTCTAACCTCGAATAGTCAGGTTTCCTTGTCACGCCTGGCGCATCTGTCGAGAACCTCAGGAAAGGCAAATCCTGCGCAGGGACAACGCAAACATTAATATGATGACTGCGAAGGTCTTTTGCCATTTCATCTTCAGGAGCAACATCATAGTAATCCCAAACGCATGTATTAAGCGCAGGTTTATCGCCAAGCCTGTTTTTATAAATCCTTAAATTCATCGGAACAGTTTCAACAGGCAATTTCTCTCCGTCGTCCCGAGTGGCTGAAACGGCAATTTTTGCTTCATATTCTCCTGCCGGTAATTGAGGATTGTAAATCGTTAACCATACCTGTATCAACTGACCAGGCTCAATGTCAAAAGGACGCTCACCCTGCAATATAAGAGCATCCGCAATAGAGCCTGTTTCACTTGCCATTACATAATATGCCCGCCTGATTGTGAAGGTTTTGTCACTATCAATCTTCCTGCTTTCCTGACCTGCCAAAGGTGAAATCGAAACATTTATTTTCATTTTTGTATCGGAGCAGTTTATAATATTAAACGCTGCTGATTCGTATTCGTTCTGCCACATTCTGATATTTATTTCGCTTGCACTTTCGCGCAGCAGAATTTCTTTTTCATAAACAATTTCCATCGGATTCGCAGGCAGGCACACAAATGGCTTTTGATATTTATTTTTATAAAGTTGTGCTCTTTTTTTGCCTGCAAGCTCTTTTTCCTCGCGCACCTGGTTAACAGTTAATAATTTTGTTGTTGAAGTGACATTATCTTCCAACTGTAAATAATCGTCAATTCTGCCTAACAATTTTTCATCGTTTTCAAATGTTTCAAGATTATCACGCAGATTTATATTGGGCGAATCCGAAAGCTTCTCCCCCATAACCTCAATTTCGTCCATAAAAAGTGTCTGTCCATTAGGCCTGGCCACCAGTTTCACGAATCTGCCGGATGCATTAATATTTTCGATGCTCATTACATGTGGAACTCCTCGATTTGCACTGCTGCGCACATTTGCAAGTCCCCTGCTGCTCACTAATCCTGCAAATTTGAACTGATTGGCTGTATCGCTTAATAAAGCAGCAATGAACTCAGGAAATTTAACAGAAGCAAATCCGCCGCCAATTGTCCGAATATTTACCTGCTCAACAGCACAGCTTTGACCAAGGTCTATCACTACTTCTACAATAGGCTCGGGTTTGCGCCAGCCTACTGTGCTTTTTTCAGTCCACCAGCTTCCTGAACTTTTCCCATCGGTTAATTGAGTTTTATCCGAATCATCAGTGCATAAAGGGTAATTCGGCTTCGGAGAATACGAGTAACTCTTGCTAAGTGCAAGATTTTCTAAAGCACTTGCAGAAAAACACCAAAAAAGATTTAAAAAGAAAATGAATGACCACTTTAACATAGTAGCGTTTATTTATGCTGATTTATGTTTTCGATACCAGTCTATGGTTGCTTTGAGACCTTCGTCGAATGAAGTTTTCGCTTCGAATCCGAAATATTCTTTGGCTCTCGATACATCCAGTCTGCGTCGCGGCTGGCCGTCAGGCTTGGAGCTGTCCCAGCGGATTTCTCCGGTAAAACTCGTCAGCTTTGCAATTTTCTGAACAAGCTCTTTAATTGAAATTTCAAAACCGGCGCCGATGTTGACCGGCTCTGATTTATTATAATGCTCTGTCGCTGATAAAATTCCTTCTGCAGCGTCTGCAACGTAAATAAACTCGCGTGAAGCACTGCCTGTCCCCCAACATTCGATATAATCCATTCTGCTGTCAATTGCATCGACGCATTTTTTTATCAGCGCCGGTATTACATGACTGCTTTCGGGATTGAAATTATCCCCGGGACCATAAAGATTTACCGGCAGCAGAAATATAGAATTAAAACCATACTCAGTACGATAAGCCTGCGACTGAACCATGAGCATTTTTTTGGCCAGGCCGTAAGGAGCGTTGGTTTCTTCCGGGTATCCATCCCAAATGTTTTCCTCCTTAAACGGAACAGGCGTAAATTTCGGATAGGCACAAACAGTGCCAATCGCAACGAACTTCTCAATATTACGCAGCCTTGCCTGCTCGATAAGCTGAACACCCATCATGAGGTTTTTATAGAAGAACTCCCCTGGATGCGCGCGATTCGCACCAATTCCGCCAACAACAGCGGCCAGGTGAATCACAATATCAGGCTTCATATCTTCGTACATCCGGTTTATATCATCGACACTGACAAGGTCATATTCTTCAATTTTCGGAATGAGAATATTTTTGCAGCCGCGTTTTTTCAATCCTTCGGTGATAAAACCGCCAAGAAAACCCGCGCCGCCCGTAACTACAATACGTTTGCTTTCAAAGAAATTCATCGCTGTTTATTTATCCTTCACTTTAGATTATTTTCATATTCTGTTATAACTTTTTCATTTTCCGCGATTTTCATATCCGCATCGGTCATCATCTCTACAAGCTGCTGAAATGTCACCTTAGGCTCCCATTTAAGAATTCTTTTAGCCTTGGAAAAGTCCCCGAGCAGAAGGTCCACTTCCGAAGGTCTGAAATATCTCTGGTCAATTTCGACATACTGGTGCCAGTCCAGGTCAAGATACTGAAAAACAGCTTCCACAAATTCCCTGACAGAATGAGTCTGGCCTGTGGAAATAACATAATCGTCAGCCCTTTCCTGCTGGAGCATGAGCCACATTGCTTCAACGTAATCACCTGCGAATCCCCAGTCACGTTTTGCTTCGAGGTTGCCGAGATATAACTTTTCCTGCAAACCCAGCTTGATTCTTGTAGCGGCACGAGTAATCTTTCTTGTGACAAATGTTTCGCCGCGCCTGGGAGATTCATGATTAAACAGGATTCCATTACATGCAAATAAATCATACGCTTCGCGATAATTCACAGTCTGCCAGAAACTATACACTTTTGCGCAGGCATAAGGGCTTCTCGGATAGAAAGGTGTTTTTTCTGTTTGAGGTGTTTCTACAACTTTCCCAAACATTTCACTGCTCGATGCCTGATAAAACTTTACTGACTTGCCGCAGGAGCGAATCGCCTCAAGCAGTCTCAATGTCCCGAGCGCATCGGTATTTACCGTATAAATCGGCGTATCGAAACTGACACGAACGTGGCTTTGCGCGCCTAAGTTATAAATCTCGTCTGGTTTAACGTCGTTTATAATTGTCGAGAGATTTCCTCCATCGGTTAAATCCCCGTAAATAAGCCTGAGCCTGGGCTGCTCATGCGGGTCCTTATACAAATGGTCGATTCTTCCGGTATGAAACGATGAGCTTCGCCGCATTAAGCCCCACAATTCGTAACCTTTTTTCAGCAGGAATTCGACAAGATATGAGCCATCCTGACCCGTTATTCCGGTTATTAATGCCTTTTTCATAATGCACCCTTTTCCTTCCTTTCGCTTTCGATAATTTCGCTGAGTATTTCATCCAGGCTCGTTTCAGGCTCCCAGCCGATGGCTTCCTTTATTCTTTCAAGCGATGGCATACGTCTCATCATATCCTCGATTGGCCTGCCATAAGCCTGCTCATAAGAGACGAATTCTTTTTTACTTTTACTGCCCGTCATTTCAATAATTTTATCAGCAAGCTCTTCAATTGCAATTTCTTCATTTGAGCCTATATTATATACCTTACCCATCGCTTTGTCGCAACTGATTAATTTTACTACCGCGTTAATAAGGTCGCCTACATAAGAAAAGCATCGCGTTTGTTTGCCTGTGCCGTATATTTGGAGAGGCTCGTTATTCAACGCCTTCTGAACAAACCTCGGCACTACCATTCCATATTGCCCGGTTTGCCTGGGTCCGATTGTATTGAAAAACCTTCCGATTACAACGCCAAGCCCATACTGCTGGTAAAATGCCAAACCGAGAAATTCATCTATCGCCTTGCTGCAGGCATAAGACCAGCGGGAAAAACTCGTACTGCCCAAAACAATATCGTCTTGCTCGTGAAAAGGAACCGACTCGCTTTTTCCGTACACTTCGCTGCTCGAAGCAATAAGAATCCTTTTTCCGAACTTATTGGCCGCGTTAAGAACTATTTCCGTGCCGCCTATATTGGTTTCTATCGTATGCACCGGGTCCTCGGCAATCAGCCTGACTCCAACGGCTGCGGCAAGATGGTAAATCACATCGCACTGCTCTGCAAGCGGCTCCATTAGTCCCGGATTTCGTATATCACCTTCCACGAACGCGAAATTAGGATTTGTCCTGAAGCTCGAAATATTGCCGACCCTGCCTGTGCTGAGATTATCGATAACTGCTACCTTGTCACCCTCTTCAAGCAGCTTCCCAGACAGGTGAGAACCGATAAAACCTGCACCGCCTGTTATTAGTGCTCTCATATTTACTCCAAATAAAGCAAACCTCTGCAAAAATGAAGTTAGGCATACAATAGAAAGAAAAAATTCTTCTTTTAATTTTTTCTTTCTATCCGAGAATTATTCATCACTGATAATTAAAAACAACGTGTGTCTAACTTCAATTTTGCAGAACTCATCGATAAAGTATTGTCTATAAATTCTTAGCCTCAGTCAATTAAAAAGTGCCTAAAGTGAGCTAAAGTGACTAAACTCCGTCCCCGTCGGCTGCGCATAAAAATTGCTTTAACAGCGTCATCACACAACTGCATTTTTCATTAAAAATATGTTTTTTCTCGAGAAGCTTTTATCCCGTCACAGTATTTCATAAGTATCGTCAAATAAAGAACATAGCTTTAATGCAGGCGTATTCTAAAAAGCTATTTTAACTATGAAAAATGCCCCCCGGTAAACCGATATTTTTAAAAAATGATAACAAGAAATTTGTAAAAAATTACAGTTTAATAATAACAACGCTCTTTGTTGAAAAATCGCTGTTTTTTTAGGTCCAAACAATTTGTGATGTTACTTTCAGCCGTAATATGAGCAGCTCGTCTTGTCGGTTTCCCAGACAGTTACACAATGCAGCAATTGCCGCGGGAATTTACTTTTAAGCCTGTCCCATGCAAAAACCGCGATATTTTCTATAGTTGGTGTAACTGTCCCAAAATATTCGATGTCGAGGTTCAGATTTTTATGGTCGATAAGACTAATTAGCTCGCTATCTACAATTTTCTCGAAATCGCCTATGGAAAAGTCAGTTTCGGAAACAGGCATTTTTATTGTTACCTCGATAATGTAGTTATGCCCATGCCCTGTGGGATTTGCGCATTTTCCGAAGACCTTCCGGTTCTGTTCATCTGTAAAAGTATTGTTCCAGAGCTTGTGTGTCGCCGCGAACTCAAATTTCTCACCGAAAAAAACCATATTTGATTCCTCCGAGCCTATCGTAATTGTACGGAATGGATTTAGCTTTATACTCAATTTATTCAAACGAGCGGTTTCAAATTTATTTACAAGCCTGTCCCATGCTGAGTATAAAATCTGCAAAACTGTAAAAAGGTCTATATGCCTGGCGCCGCGATAATTTTCTTTCAACCTGCCGACAAAAACCGGTACTGCATATTCCCGGACCTTACTGTCAATCTCAGCTACATTAACAACAAAACCTGTATCCGGGTCAACCTCGCTGACAAGCTCTGCGCACAATTCAAAAAAAATCGCAAGCCCCTCACCCGATGGCATGGATGCGAAAGAATTGGCCCCTTTGGATTGTTCTGACAAAAAAGGATTGACAGAAAAACGCACCTGTCTTGAAAGTTTGTGCATTAAAAGTACCCGTTTGTTACTGCTTGTGCATAAGACTGAGAACCTCACTCCTGCTCTTCGGGTCTTTCATAAAGATTCCGCGAAGCGCCGATGTCACCATCACCGAGCCTGGTTTTTTTATGCCGCGTATCGTCATGCAGCTATGCGAAGCCTCGAGCACAACTGTAACCCCCTGCGGCTTGAGCTTGCTCATTATAAAATCTGCTATCTGATACGTAAGCTTTTCCTGTGTTTGAAGACGCCTGGCAAAGCAATCAACTATTCGAGCCAGCTTGCTGACGCCGAGTATAGTACCTGAAGGAATATAGGCGACATGAGCAGAGCCGATAAAAGGCATGATATGATGCTCACACATACTGTGAAAAGGAATGTCCCTCAGCAGAACGATTTCACTGTAGTTCTCGGTAAAGACACTTTTCATGTGTATTTCCGGATTTTCATACATACCGCCCAGAAGCTCTGTGTACATTCTCGCGACTCTTTGCGGCGTCAGCCTGAGGCCTTCACGCTCGACATCCTCACCGACAGCAAGAAGGATTTCCCGTACTGCTTTTTCAATTCTCTCATTATCTATCTTTTTAATTTTTTTGCTCATCGATAATATATTCTTTCTTCGACATTCATCATTTGGCGTTTGCCATGTTAATCAGATAGGTCACCAGCAGGCGCACTCCGAATCCTGTCGAGCCTTCCACTGCATATTCCAAAGGACTGCTGACCATGTCCACGCCCGCCATATCCAGGTGCGCCCATTTTGAATCACCAATAAATTGCTTTAGAAACGCCGCTGCGGTACAGGCTCCGCCCCACCTGGAACCGATGTTCTTCAGGTCCGCTATTTTGCTTTTCATTTCTTCTGCGTATTCATCGCCGCTGGGCATAGGCCAGACTTTTTCGCCGCTGTCTTGTGACGCTTTTTGAATCTGCTTTATAAGCTCGTCATCATTGCCCATCAAACCGGCCATGTACTTGCCAAGCGCCACCATGCACGCACCAGTCAGTGTCGCAATGTCGATAACAATATCACATTTCTGCTTCGCTGCGTACGCGAGAGCGTCACAGAGAATCATCCTGCCTTCGGCATCCGTGTTCTGAACTTCCACTGTTTTTCCGCTAAAGGTTGTAACAATGTCACCCGGCCTGTAGCTCGAGCCGCTCGGAAGATTCTCGGCAGACGGGATTAATCCATAAACATTCAACGGCAAATCCAGCTCTGAAATTGCTTTCATTGTTGCAAGGATGGCAATCCCCCCCGATTTATCCAGTTTCATTTCATCCATATTGGCTGAAGGCTTTATACTTATACCGCCCGAATCGAAAGTTATCGCTTTTCCCACAATAGCAATTGTAGGCAGAGAGTTTGCTTTTTTAGAGGCTGGTTTATTTTTCAAAATAATGAATACCGGCCTGTGAATCGAACCTGAGCCGACAGCCATTATGCCGCCCATGCCTTTTGTCTTCAATTGTTTCTCATCGAGAACAGTACAGCTTAAATTTTTCGATTTACGGGCCAGCTCTTTCGCTTCCTGTGCAATCTTTTCAGGGTAGATTACGTTGCCGGGCCTGTTCGCTATCGTTCTTGCATAACTTTGTGCTCTTCCGATAATAGTCCCGATAGCCAGACCTTTATTTAAATTCTTAATTTTATTAGAGTCAGAATCAATCAGCTCAACCTTAAGCGAACCCAGCCTTCCATCATCACTTTCAGTAATGAATTCGTCATAACGATAACTGCCGTAATAAGTCCCTTCGGCGCAAACCTGTCCGATAGCTGACAAATCAAAACGCTCTCCGAAAGCATTATGCAGCGCGAGACTAAGCGTT
>CAYSHS010000053.1:0-14572 GCA_964430845.1 uncultured Pirellulales bacterium
GGACATTAAGGCAATGCGTTATGGAGTGGGGACTGGAAAAGCTGTCAAAAGAATATCAAGTGATGTATACGGATGGAAAAGAAGACGAAAAAATCAAGATATTACATATAGTTGAACCGCGTCCGAACAGGAAACGCGACTCAGACCTGTCAGGACAAATGCCGTGGGCTTCGGTATATATGGAAGAAAAAACCGGGCATTTTCTTGAGATCGGCGGGTATATGAGATTTCCGTTTGTTGTAGGGCGATTTTATAAGTGGGGCGATGATGTGTATGGCAGATCGCCGGGTATGCTTGCCTTGCCGGATATAAGGACGGCGGATGAACAAGATAAAACCAATCTGGAGGCCGGTCATAAGGCAATTCAACCAGCCCTTAACGTTCCGCACGATATGAAGGGTAAGGTACGGACATCCCCTAACTCCTTAAATTATATGGGAAAATCAAACGAACCTCTTTCAGCCGTTACCTCTGGCGCGAACGCCTTGCCATATACTATCGAAATGCAAAAGGAACGCCAAGAACGAATTAAACAAAAGTTTTTCACTCATATAATCATGATGCTGGAACAATCAGGAAACGTATATAAGAATATTCCGGAAGTTATGGCGCGTGAACAGGAGAAAATGAACCTTATGGGGCCAATGGTTGGAAGATTATTGAGTGAAGTCCTTGGCCCTATTATTGAAATATCGTTCTTCAAGCACTTGGTTAATGGCATGTTCCCGCCCCCACCTCCGATTCTGGAAGGTGAGGAAATAGAGATCGAGTATATTTCACCGCTGGCCCGGACAATGAAACAGCTTGAAGGTTCAAGCGTTAATCAGGCCATGACATTAGCTATGCCATTCTTTCAGGCCGACCCTGGCTCAATGGATTTTATTAACTGTGATGCAGGTGTCCAGTGGGCATTTGATTTATACAGTACACCAGGGCGCATTATGCGCAGCCCGGATGAAGTGAAGGATTTAAGGGCGCGAAAAGCACAGGCACAGCAAGAAGCGCAGCAAAAACAGGATTTAATGATGGCGGCACAGGGGGCTAAAACAGCGGCGGAAGCAGACAAGGCATCGGGTGGAAAACTGTCTGAGGCGTTAATGGGGGAAGAATGAACATAACAAACATTAAATACGAAGACCATGATAGATTTATAGCATTAGTCGCAGACATCGATGGGAAAACGTATTGTGCTGGTGAAATAAAGAATGGATCAACTGAGGAGGAAATTTATTCATTACTTTGGCTTGCTATGGGTAGACTAATGATGGGGCTTGAGCGGCAAGCCGAACAGTCTGTAAAACCAGGTGGAGAATTCAAATTGTGTGAAGAATGAAAAAAGACGAAAAGGCATATCTTGAAGAATTAAAGCACCATAAAAAAATTGTCTGGATCAACAGCACGGACATTATAGGTATGTTCATTGGTGCCGCGGTGTCTGCTGGTAAGCTGGCTTTAAATTCATTCGCTCTAAAACTGCCCGTGATACAGGAACAACCGGAGAACATCCTGTTTGACAATGTGTTTTATGATCCTGTTACAAACCGGTTCGGCGTAGTTATAATTCATGAAAGCTTTGATTTTGTTTATGATACCGAAATGCCACAGGAATTAAACGGAACTCTTGACAGTATTGTTGTAGACGCTGTGATAAGAGGGCAACAGTTCTTTGACGGTAAAATACAGGTGGTATCGTGACTAAACACGAGGATGATTTAGAGCTTCGCAGGGCATACAGAAGGTTATTATGCGCCGATGAATCCCCATATAAAGATTATGCTGTTATGGTTCTGGCTGACCTGATGGATGAATGTGGTGTGTTTGATGTCGGTTTTCAATTTGGTGGCACTCCGGCTGATAATGGATACCTTGCAGGGCGGCGGTCGATAGGTATGATTATACTTGAGAAGCTTGGCATAACAGATTTAAGGCGCATAACAGCGGCTTTGGGTACTGTAATGCCGGAAGAAATAGAGACGCAGGAAACAGCTAACGAATAAATGGAGGTAACAGTGTGAAAATTTACAATAAATTGGTTTTAAGTATGTCCGATTGGTCTGTAGTTTTAGAAGATTCTTTCATGTATTCAGGCCCAATGGCGTTATGTGAAGGTGAAGAAGGCGCTGAGGGTGCGGAAGGTGAGGTAGCCGCTGAGATTACTCTTATGGATACTCTACCGGAAGACATGAGAGGCGATAAGTTGCCTGGTAGCCTAAAAGACTTCGCTTCTGTGAAAATTCCGGGTAAGGATGCAGATGAAAAGGATGTCAAAGAGTTTCACAGCAAGATAGGTAGCGTTTTGAAAGCGTATTCCGATACTAAGTCAATGACAGGCGGAATGATCAAGATGCCAGGGAAGGACGCAAAGCCGGAAGAAATAGCTGCTTTCAGGGCGAAACTTGGGGTACCTGCCAAACCGGAAGAATACAAGATCGAAAAGCCGGAATTCGAGAAGGGTAAGGCGATGTTCTCTGACGAATTATTCGCAGGTTTTACCAAGCTTGCTCATGAAACAGGCATGACACCGGCACAGGTTCAGGCCGCAGTGAATTTTCAAGCCGAAATGGTTAAGGCGCAGATCAATGAAATGGATAAGGCCGCTGCTGATGGCGTTGCTGTTTTACAACAAGAGCTTGGAGATGACTATGATAGTCTTATGCAGGGCGCCGAGCTTACCGTTGCGAAATATTTTTCTGATGAGGCCAAGGAAAAGATAAAACAATTCGGCATTGGCAATGATCCCGACTTTGTAAGGGGGTTGATTGCTATCCACAAGGCCACAAAAGAGGACGGTGATTTAAAGGGTTTGAAACAAGGCGGCGATAGAAATGAAACCGTTGAGGCAATTAAGTCTGAAATCGACACGCTTATGGCATCAAAGGAATACGCAAACGGAGATCAGGCGACTCATGATAAGGTGGCGAAGCTGTTTGTGGATAAACAGAAGGCTTTAGGCACGTTTAAGGCTGATGTGAGAAGCAGTAAGGTGGAGGTCTAATGCCGGTAACAAAAGGAAGTAATAATAAATACCGGATAGGCTCCGGCAAAGCGATGTATAAAAGCAAAGCGTCTGCCGAGAAAGCATACCGGATGTATCTTTACTTGGCGCATACAAGGAAAGAAAAACATTGACAATTATATTTAATTATGCGCAATATTTTAACAAAGCTGACGGGGAGCGGTTCCCCACTATCAGTAAATATAAACCATTAACCCTTTAACCGCCTTATGAGCAGGTTTCAGGATTACCGGTAACGGCCCTGATAAAGCTCTTGACAATCCGCACGCGGCCCGTTCGCGGACTACCGACAAGGAAAGTCGTTTACGGCGAAAGTCAAAAACAACTTAACTTTGAAAGGAGTCCTAAAATGGGCAACACAATTGATACCGCTTTTATCGAGCAGTATGATGCCGATGTAAAGCTTGCTTACCAAAGACAGGGTTCTCTCCTTCGTAATACCGTAAGGACAAAAAATAACGTTGCTGCGAGTAAATGCTATTTCCAGAAACTTGGAAAAGGCAATGCCACAGCCAAAGGCCGTAATGGTGATGTTGTTCCTATGAACCCCGAACATTCCAATGTTAATTTCACCCCTGTGGACAGATATGCACCGGAGTATATTGACAGTCTGGATGAACTTAAAACCAATATTGACGAGAAAAAGGCACTGGTACAGACCGGCGTTTATGCTCTTGGCCGGGAAACTGATCAGCAGATTATCGATCAGCTTGACACGTCTACCAGTTATGCTGGAGAAGCGACCGATGGTCTTACCAAGGCCAAAATTCAGACCGCGCTTTTCAACACTCTTTTGACCGCAGACGTTCCTGATGATGGGAATATCACATGCGTTGTTGGCTGGAAACAGTGGTCACAGTTACTTGATATCGAAGAATTCAAGAATGCTGATTATGTTGGGTCGTCTTCTTTACCGTGGGTAGGGAATTCTCAGGTAAAAAGATGGCTTAATGTTATGTGGATACCTCATAGTGGCCTGTCCGTGGCTTCTTCTGTTCGGAAATGCCATATGTACCATAAATCGGCAGTAGGGCATGGCACGGTACAGGATGTTAAAACGGCGATTGATTGGGTTCCGACAAAGGTTTCATGGCTTGTTAATGCACATATGTCCATGGGTGCATGTCTTATTGACACAACCGGCGTTGTAACGCTTCGTTGCATAGAGTAATAACCGGCCTAACGGCCTAAAACTATAAGTAAAGGAGAATATATCATGGCTTTTGCACAGAAAAATTTAAGCTGTGTCGGCGTTGGCGGGGACAATTCAATCTTTCTGTATACCACAACTGACTCTTTGGCGACAGTGGAAACAGACGATTATTTTCTTGCCGCATATGCACAGTTAAAGGTTGGCGATACTATTATCGCTTACGTGGCATCAGGTGGAACCCCGATTAAAATGGTTTATACCGTAACGGCTTCGGCCTCTACTGGTGTCGATCTTGGTCGGGCTGGTCTTGTTTATCTGCAAGGCGTTATTGATGACGTTTCAACAGGGGCGAGTTTCTGGACACCTCCGTCACCGGTAAACGGAACCATAATCGCGATTTCGTCTGTAATAAATGGTACTATCGCTACAGCTAATGCAGCATTGACATTTGAAATCGGTGGTACCGCAATTACTGATGGGGGTATTACAATCGCCTATTCCGGTTCGGCTGCTGGAGATGTGGACACTGCGGCCCCGACAGCGCTGAATACTATAACAGCAGGTGTTCCAATTGAGTGTATTACGAACGGAGCATCGACCAACACGATAAAAGCGGAACTGATTTTTACGATTGTTCCTAACTAAACAAATAGCGGCCTCTTAATCGGGGCCGCTTACCAAAAAAAAGGAGTTAAATTATGGCTTTTGATATAGCAAAGTTCAAATTAATTGGTAAGAGCGAGAGTTCTTATGCCCCAAACATATATCAATATAGCTCCCCTGATCTCAAAGCCACAATAAACACAGCGACCTATTTTAATAACGTTGCTCCGTACTCATTAAAGGAAGGCGATATAATTATTGTTACCAATGATGACGATGGGACTATAAGGAGTACAATCCTTGTCGTAAGCGATGTTACCTCTGGCGCGGTCACAACTGTTCAGGCTGAGCAGGACAAGGTTTATTTTACTGGTATCATAACCGATATTTCTACATCTGGCAGTTATTTTGTGGTGTGCCCTGTGGCTGGTACAATCAGTAAAATACATTCAGTGATTGACGGTACTATCGCTACAGCTAATGCAGCGTTATCATTCGAGATCGGCGGTGTGGCTGTTACAGATGGCGGAATAACTGTTGCGTACTCCGGTTCGGCGGCTGGAGATGTGGACACTGCAACGCCGACAGCGGCCAATACCGTTACGGCAGGGCAGGCTATTGAAATGATTACAAATGGCGCGAGTACAAATACCATTGCATGTAAGGTTACATTTGAAATTACGTTGAGTTAACCCCTTAATATCCGGTGGCCGTTTTATATACGGTCACTGGATAAAGGATAATACATGGATTTAACAGATGATCTTATAGCCAAGATTTTCAATCCGGGGCTTATCAGTATTGGCGCCCGTAAGTTAACCAGCACGTCAGACACGTCAAACGAAGCCGATCTTTGCAAAGCAATGTACGAAGTCGTAAGGGACGCAGAGCTAAGGGAAAGAATCTGGAATTGCACGAAAAAACGTGTGGCGTTGGATGTCGATGCTACTACCCCGAATGATACATGGGATTATCGTTATGCTTTACCGGAAGACTGCCTTTATGTTGTAGGGTTAGAGTATGATGCTAATTTTACAATAGAATCGGGGTATATCCTCACAAACGAACAGAATTTAGATAGTCAAATCAATATCTTATACGTCCAGAAAGCCAATACTTCATATGCCGCATGGGTAACGTCAACAGCGTATGTGATTGGCGACTTAGTAATAGAGTCAGACACGAATTATGTATGTATCGAGTCTCATACGTCAGGTACGTTTGCGACTGATTTGGCAGCGGATAAATGGGAATTATCCACTATAGATGATGTTGATACGGAAGTCGCTCGATTTGATTCAACCTTAAGAAACGTATTGGCAAAACGCCTGGCCGCTGAGATTTCTAAAGTGATTACAAAAAACAGGACGGAGCAAGAACAGGCGTGGGGATTGTACGACAAGGCTTTGGATGGGGCTGCGCTTGCAAATGCGTATGAGGACAGGCACGACAGGGAGAACAGAACAGAAACCGAATCGTCATGGATAACATCAAGATTGGGGTGATAAAATGGCAACACAAGAACTTGTAAAAACAGAGGCGGCGTTAACAGCGGTTAATACATTTTGTGACGCTATTCCGGTCGCCGGTGAGTTTAACATTCAAATTAATGGGACATGGGTCGGAACCCTATCGGTTCAGAAAAAGTTTGTATCTGATGCTGATATCGTTGGGGAGGCAACGGCTACAACCGCAGATAAACTGGTAGATACTTCGACTGCTGGCGTAAGGCCGGGCGATTGGGTGCATAATACCACTGACGACACCCATGCTATGATAACAGCCATTGACAGTGAAACAACGTTGTCAATCAACGGCGATATTATGGAAAGTGGTGAGGCTTATGTCATTGAAAGATGGTGGAATTTAGCAGAGCCGGGCGAATTTAACGAAAACGCAGGGGTTATAGGAAAAGAAATAGAAGGAGGCGTACATTACCGGATAGGCTTTACTGCTTATACGTCCGGCACTGCATATGTAAGGATCAGTAAATAAATGCCTGCACAGGTATTAAAAAACAACTGTACATCAGGTGAGTTGTCCCCAAAACTGCATCGTCGATCTGATATTCAGCAATATCAAAACGGTTTAGCTGAATGTCTGAACGCGATTGTGTCACCATACGGTGGGAGCAAGCGAAGGTTTGGCACAAAATATGTCGCTCCTGCTAAATATTCAGATAAAATTTCCATACTTAGACCGTTTGAGTTTTCCGTAACACAATCCTATGCGATTGAATTTGGAGATCAATATATCCGGTTTTTCATGGATGGTGGGCAGATAGTTGTTTCATATACCGCATGGAAGACATTGACTGATTATTATGCCGGTGATTTAACTTTTAAAATAGGTGATTTTGCAGCGCTTAGCCAGACATCAAGAGATTGGACTGGTGTGGCCGAAGCTTCCAATGGTGACGTTTACGCCTGTGTAAATGACGGTAATATCTACAAACAGATCGGAGGAACTGGTGATTTTGAATCTTTAAACCAAACGGTCAGGTTGTGGCGTGGCATTACGATAGCTCCAAACGGAAACGTTTACGCCTGTGTGGAAAGCGGTGATATTTACATGCAGACCGCCGGGACGGGCGATTTCGAAGCATTGAGCCAGACATCGAGAATATGGTCATCAATTGAAGCCGCCCCGAATGGCGATATTTATGCCTGTGCATGGAATGGTGATATATACAAACAAACCGCGGGGGCAGGAGACTTCGAAGGGTTGTCTCAGACAAACAGGCAATGGAGAGGTCTTGCTGCAACATCTTCCGGCGATATATATGCCTGCGTGTATAGTGGTGATATCTACAAGCAGTCATATGGGATTGGTGATTTTGTTGCGTTAGGGCAGACATCAAGAACATGGACGGGAATGACCGCTGTTGCGAATGGCGATATTTATGCTTGTGTAAGCGTAGGGGATATTTATAAACGCACTGTTGGCGCCGGAGATTTTGAAGCATTAGGTCAGACTAGTCGGGCGTGGTACGATATAACAACTGTTTCAGGTGATAATGTTTATGCCTGTGTGTTTGAAGGAGATCTTTACAAACCATCAGTTAATTATTACAGATGTATTGTCGAACATACTTCGGTTACATTTGCGAATGACCTGTTGTATGGGTTTTGGGAAGAAACTGATGGTTCTGACGATATTGCTTATGAAATACCTTCTACATATCTTGAGTCTGAACTCAGGGAATTACGTTTCGAACAATCATCCGATGTGCTTTATATTTTTCATTCTAATCATCATCCCGCTAAACTTACCAGAACTGCTCATACAAGTTGGACATTAACTGACTGTGTTTTTGAGGCCGGGCCGTTTCTTGCGGATAACGATACCAATATCACGCTTCAATCTTCATCAACTGTGAGTGAATTCAACGACTTTGATGCTACACACCAAACGTACCGGCATTGGAGAGCCATGGCTGCTGATGTCGATGGAGACATATACGCCTGCGTCTTTAATGGCGATATTTATAAACAAACAGGCGGTGCGGGTGCGTTTGTCGCGCTGAGCCAAACGCATAGACCGTGGAGTGGTATGGCTTGCACTCCGGCCGGGAATGTCTATGCCTGCACTTATGGCGGTGATATTTACATGCAGACTGATGGAACGGGTGATTTTGTTGCTCTAACTGCTGGTAATAGATATTGGACGGGTATGTGTGCGGCTCCTGGCGGCGATGTTTATGCCTGTACGGAAAAAGATACAGTGGATGAGTATGGAAATCCTGTGGGCGGTGATATTTACATGCAGACCGCGGGAACGGGGGCGTTTGTCGCGCTTGAACAGGATGGGTGGGGCGTTAGATATTTTGGCATGGCATCTGCACCAAATGGCGATATCTACGCGAGTACACAAAAGTGGACATATTACTGGTGGTTTGAATATGGAGGCGGTGAAATTCCAGTGCCCGGTGATATTTACAAGCAGACCGCTGGCGCAGGTAATTTTATCGCAATGAACGGGCCCGACAGAGATTGGCGCGGCATGGCTTCCACACTAAATGGCGATGTATATGCTGCGGTGTGGTTAGGAGATATTTACAAACAGGTTGGCGGAACGGTTGGATTTGTTAAAATGGATCAGACTTCAAGGAAATGGTATGGCATGTGTGCTGATTCTGATAACAATGTTTACGCATGTGTTCAGTATAATGATATTTATAAAAAACAAGGAAGTGTAAGCGGATTTGTTGCGTTAAGCCAGACATATCGTGCTTGGCGCGGGATGACATCTACTCCAAGTGGTGATATATACGCCTGCGTTGACGATGATGATATCTACAAACAGACCGAAGGAACTGGTGATTTTGAGGCGTTAGGGCAGACATCAAGGCTTTGGACTGCGATGACATCCGCCTTAAATGGTGACGTTTACGCCTGTGTGTATGATGGCGACATCTATAAACAGACCGGAGGCGCGGGAAATTTCGTTGCGCTGAGTCAAACTTCAAGAATTTGGAGCGGCATGGCTTGCACTCCTGGTGGAGATGTATATGCCTGTGTTGAGGGTGGGTATATCTACAAACAGACGGGGGGTGGAGGTGATTTTGAGGCTATTACTGCTCCCGGGATAAAAAACTGGACTGGAATAACAAGCACTCCAAGTGGCGATATATATGCCTGCGTGTATAGCGGTGATATATACAAACAAACCGCGGGGGCAGGAGACTTTGAGGCGTTAGGACAACAACATAAAACTTGGCGCGGGATGACATCTACGTTTAATGGCGATGTGTATGCTGCAACAAACTTAGAAGATATCTACAAACAGACCGGAGGGGCTGGTGATTTTATCCCATTAAACCAAACGTTTAGGGTTTGGGAGGGGATAACGTCTTCGCCGAATGGCGATGTGTATGCGTCTGTAGATTCGGACGATATTTATTTCTATGAAAGCCCCTATGTTATTATAACTGCGTCATCCGCTGTGTTTGAAGCCGGACATATAGGAAGCACATGGAAGCTAACTAGTGGGAAGTCTGTATCAGAAGTCACGGCAAGCATTACTTCCAACACAAGTTCATCAGCGGTATCAACAGCAAGCGAAGTTATTGAAATAGAGATATCTGGATCATGGGAAGCCGTTATCACACTCCAAAGATCATTCAACAAAGGCACAGATTGGTATGATTTTATGACTATTCCAGGGAACTGTGTAAAACAGTTTTCCGACACAAGGGATATCCAATACAGAATAACTGTAAGCGGATATGTCTTTGGCCCCGTAGGTGTTAGAATATCGGCTTTACATGCAGACGGTACAGGTCAGGGAACGTTTAAAATACTGAGCGTTTCGAGTGACGGGCTATATTGTGTGGCCGAAATTATTGATGAATTAAGGGCTACCGATGAAACTATTATATGGGCAGAGGCGGCGTGGTCTGGTGTTAATGGATATCCAAGAGTAGGAAAGATTGTTGAAGGCCGATTGCTTATGGCTTGTACGGATTACGATCCGCGCGGGATGTGGGCAAGTTCTTCTTTAGAATATGAAAATATGCTGGCTGGAACTAACGATGATGATGCGTTTTATTTCTCTTATGATGCAAAGGGTGGTGTTTCTATAGCAAAATGGATGCTGTCATGGAAGCATTTGGCGATTGGCACTTATGGTGGTGAAGTACGGCTTATTTCTGACAATGGGATGACCCCGTCAAACCCGCCTGATAAAAAACAAGATTCTGATTTCGGTAGCGCCGACATTCCGGCGTTTGTTGCTGGGAAATCGGTTATTTTCGTTGATCGTTGCACAAGGATATTACGCGAATATTCTTATGATTATAATTTTGATTCTTTCGATTCGCCTTCATTGTCAACCCTGTCTGAGCATATTTTAAATAATGGCGGTGGTATAATTGATGCCGCCTACCAGCAAAAGCAGGATTCGCTTATATGGTGCGTATTAAACGATGGAACGATTGGGATATTAACATATATCCCCGCACAACAGGTGTCTGGATGGAGTCGTATTGAACTAGGAGGAACTGCTGCCGTTGAGTCTGTTTGTGTCATTCCTGGTAATTATGGACATGACGAAGTATGGCTAACGGTTCAACGTACGATTAACAGCCAGACAGTCAGATTTATAGAAAGAATTGAGGAGGATGATACAACATGG
Source organism: uncultured Pirellulales bacterium (assembly GCA_964430845.1). GTDB lineage: Bacteria > Planctomycetota > Phycisphaerae > Sedimentisphaerales > Anaerobacaceae > JAFGPS01. The sequence goes on from CAYSHS010000053.1 coordinate 10,908, forward strand.
GACGGATCAACTCCTGTGTTTTTTGTCGATTGCGGCTCTGTGTATGATGGAACTCCTGCGACTACTATCACAGGCCTTGATTATATGGAAGGTGAAACCGTGGCCGTGTTGGCTGATAACTTATCTGTTGGCCCTAAAACTGTTTCAAGTGGTCAAATCACACTCGATACAGCGGCTTCTTATGTTATTGTCGGGCTTCCGTTTACGACAAGAATTAAAACCTTAAAGCCAGATGCCGGAGCTGCTGACGGGACTGCATTGGGAAGAAAATTAAGAACAAGCAACCCTGTATTATATTTTGTTGAAACGGGAAATGGCGTTAAGTTTGGACCTGACCTTGACAGATTAAAAGATGTTCCTGACTTGGTTGACGGAGAACTTAAAACAATAGATGTTCCAGTGACAATGCCTGGCGGATACGACACAAATAGTCAGATTGTCATTGAAATGAGCGAACCGCTCCCTATGTTTTTGGGTTCAATTTCCTATGATGTGAATGCCGGTGATTAAAATGCACGTTGAGACTTTTAAAATAGAGCATTTAGATAAAATAAAACCTATTGGTTATAATGGTATGTTTCAAAGTATGTGTGAAAGCATACGGCAGTATGACCAAATAGGCAAAATAATCGCGTTTTCTCTTATACATGAAGATGAAATTATTCTAATCGGTGGAATATACGAGATATGGGAGGGAGTCGGAGAGGCTTTTTCAATTATGTCCAAATCTGCAATAAAATATCCAAAAAGTCTTTACGCTTCTTTCTCAAGAAGTTTTGAAACCGGCATAAAGATAGGCCGATATCGAAGAGTACAGTCTATGGTAAAAGCTGATTTCAAAGAAGGCATAAGATTTATAGAACGATTGGGCTTTAAAAGGGAAGGTCTTTTGAAGTCGTGGGCGCCAGATAAATCTGATTATTATATATATGCGAGGATACAATAATGTCAGGGGTTGAAATAGTATATGGTATTGTGGCGGCACTTGGTGCATATGGGGCATACCAACAGGGTGAATATCAGAAGGAAATGGGAGAGTATCAGTCTGATATAGCTGATATAAACGCTGATGTAGTTACAAAACAATCTGAAAAAGAAGCTCAACTTATACTTCAACAAGGCGCACAGGAAGAAGCCAGCTTTCGAAGAAAAGCGCGTATCCAGCGCGGAACTAATATAAAAAACATAGCCATGAGCGGCATGACCATGACCGGAAGTCCATTGCTTGTTATGAACGAAATAGCCGAGCAAACCGAACTTGAGGCTTATGGAATAAAACGCAGTGCCAAAACCGCCGCAGGTAATACAATATATCAGGGCAAGCTTTCGGCTTTAGGGTTAAGGCAATCCGGGTCAGAGGCAAGGTCATCAGGAAGTTATGCTTATAAACAAGGCGTTATTGGTGCAGGATCGACTTTAATGCAGGGCGCGTCAAAAATATATAAAAGCTATAAAATGAATCAGAAACCAAAAATTTCCAGCCCATCAACATTAAAACCGATTGGATATTGGGAAGGATGATATGGCTAAAATTGAACGATATGTAGCAGGCCCCTCAAAGGTGTCGGGGGGAGGTATTACTATCCCTTATAGTGGCGGTGGGCGGGGTATGCCGCAAAACGCGGGGCAGGGGTTTATAACTGCCGGTAATGCGCTTCAATCTATCTCACAGGATGTCCAGGAAGTAGACGAACATTTTAAGAGAGCAAGACAGTCTTCCCTTATGTCAAGTCTGCAAGTCGGTCTTGCGCGAGAAATATCTGATATTGAATTGGAATACAACGAACGTCAGGATTATGAGAAATTCCAGGAGGATATTACAACTCGTATCAGTAAAATGCGTCAGGATTATATGGATAAGATCGGGGATGATCATGAAGTCCTCGATGCGTTCATGCCTACTTTTGATTTAAAAGCCATTGAGCTTAATGGTGGTATCAGGAAATTGTCGAGGGCAAAATTTGTTGATTCGGACAAGGCGGCTTTAGGGAATGAGCTTGATAACATCTATGAAATTGCTAACAGGAACACAAACGATTATGGAAAAGTATCAGGAGAAATCAGGGCATTAGGTCGGTCTGCCATAGCCGGAAGGGTTGCGTCTGGTGTGATAAGCGCGGCGCAAGGACAAGCAGAACTAAGCAGTTTTGATGACAAATATTGGAATAACTATCTAACTTCTCAGGTAAGACAAAACCCTATTGAAACAGAAGAAATGTTAAAAGACGATAAAATGTTTCCTGGTCTCGATGTGGATAGCAGATTGCAATGGCAGGGAATAGTTGCGGAAGCCGCTTCGACAAAAATAGTTGAAAACACAGTGTTTGGGCTTATAGGCACTCATGGTAATGACTTCGGGGCTATGCGTGCTGATCTTGAAAAGGTAAAAGGTTTAGACAGGTATGAAAAATCAAAAGCTTTGGATATGCTTGAAACCGCTGAAACTCAATACAATCAGCACATTGAAGAAATAAGAAAAGAAGGCAAGGCAAAGGAATTAAGTAATGTTTATGGTATGATGAATGATGGAAAGCTTATTGGGGCAATGAGGGCTGTTGATAATTCGGAATATCTTACAGAGGAAGAAAAATTCCAAAGAAAAGAAGCTTTAAAAAAATGGCAGAAAGGTGAACTGTGGACAACAGACCCCATACTTGAATCCAAGTTTATCCGGGAAATTGATTCTGGGATACTTACAGACCCAGGAAAAATTGAAAATAGTCGCGGCCTTGGGCTTTCAAATTCAACAACCGATAAGCTGAAAAAAAGATGTGAAGAACACGGGAAAAACCCGATTAAAGACTCTATCATAAAAGATACTGTCTCATATGGTAAAAGCCAGTGGATATCACAGTTTCCAAAGAAGGAGGGGCTTGACGCTCATTTTGCTTACGCTCAATTCCAGATAGAAATGAGAGACAAACTGGAACAACTTATATCCGATGCAGAAGAAAAAGGAAAACCGTTTACCAGGGCCGACGCTATTAAGCATATTGACGAATATTTCGAAATAAAAAAGAAAGATATAAAATTCTGGCCGATTGATAAAAAGTACGTTGAGGCTGAAAACCTGGCTGAAAAATACACAGAAAAAAAATCATCCGTACCGGAAGACGAATATAAAAAGATTGAAGAATATTTGGGCAAAAAGAATATATCGCCTACTCGTGAGAACATAGAAAAGGCTTATGAGCAGAACAAGGGAACGCCAAGCTTTGAGAAATTAATGGGAAGACAACCGGATGAAAAGAAAGCAGAAAATCCTAAACAGGAAGAATCAAAAACGGTAGAACAAAAACAAGGTACGGTTTCTAATAATTTTGGAAATCGTGAAGATGGAACCAAAAAGGGAAACGGATGGCTTGGTCAACTAAAAACAAAAGACGGTGAAATATCAACAGAATTAAGCATAGGCGTTGAAATAGATGGGAAAGAAACGCTTATACCAAGCCTTGTTCCTACATTAACAAAAGACGAAATAGATTATCTCTTGTCTGGCGGTGAACCTACCGATAAGATTGTTAAAAAGGCAACTGACCACGCAATGAAACGAATAAGGGCTGGCAAAAGCCCGTTTAAGGATTAAATTATGCAAACATTACATTTGCTTAACAAGGTAAATAAATGCCTGAACTAAAACCAGATACATACGATCCTTGGCAAGC